>CAJXLG010000082.1 GCA_913055885.1 uncultured Rhodospirillales bacterium | reverse complement strand
TGCCGCCGTCCTGCACCAGGTCGTCCTGGATGGACTGGATGAAGCAGGCGTGGGGCTGCGGCCGCTCGTAGGCGGAATCGGCCAGCTTCGTCTCGCCCGTGCGGAAGTCCACGTAGTAGTGGCCCTGGGCCGGCCCGGTGATGCCGTAGGCCCAGTGCAGGCCCGTGTTGAAGAACTGCGGCGAGTTGGGCGCGCCCATCTGGCGCACCAGCATGGCCCGCATCTCGTCGTAATAGGCGCGGGCGTCGTCGGCCGTGTCGAAGTAGCCGGCCTTCCAGCCCCAGTAGGTCCAGGCCCCGGCCATGCGGTCGAACACCTGGCGCACGCTGTGCTCGCCGCCGTAGCGCTCCCCGGCGGGCAGGTCGGCGAGGGCATCCTCGTCCGGCCGGTGGCGCCACAGCCACTGGGGCACGTCGGCTTCTTCCACAGGGGTGGTGGCCGCCGGCACCCCGGCGCGCCGCAGGTATTTCTGGGCCAGCACGTCGGCCGCCACCTGCGACCACGCCGCCGGAACCTCGCAGTCCTCCAGCCGGAAGACCACGCTGCCGTCCGGATTGCGGATTTCCGACGTGGTGGTGCGGAAGTCCACGTCGCCATAGGGCCCGCCCTCGGGCGTGGTGAAGTGCCGGTCGATACGCATGGCCAACCCCCTTGCTGCTTGCCTTCTGTTCCCTCCCGGCGGCGGGCCGCGGCCCCGGCGTCCCCCGTTCGTGGGGGCGTCGCTCCGGCCGGGCCACACCATGTGGTGCCCCTCGCCGCCGCTGGGCCACAAGCTATGGAACGGGGGTGTGGTGATCAAGGATATTGTATCCTTGACAGCCCTTCCCCCCTCCATCTTGTCCCTCATACCAAGGAATCAGGGGGTTGGGGCCGTGACGGCGCGCACAGGGGGCGGGGAATCGGCCGCGTGCCGGGGCCGCGGCACGCTACATGTGGAGGTCGGGCATGCGCCGGGGCCGGCCGTCGTGGCGGCAGGCGTCCAAAAGCCGCGCCAGGGCGTCGGCGTCCAGGCCGCGAATGGCGGGAAGCGGGGTCGTGCTGCCGTCGTGGGTGCGCACCACCGTGTGCCGGGGCAGGGCGCGCAGGGGCCGGGCGGGAGCGAAGAAGCCGGTGACGGCCGGCCAGGTATAGCGTCGGCGCGGGCGCGGCGGCAGGCGCACCGTGAACCCCTCGGGGTCCAGGTCGATGCCCGCGCGCGGCGCCGCCAGGGCCATCAGGTGGCGTGCCGCCATGGCCGGGCCGGCGACGATGCCGGCGAATCCCGCCAGAAGGCTGCCCGCCGCGGTGGCGCCCGCCTGCATTCCGGCCATGAGTAGCCCCAGGCCGGCGAGGCCCACCGCCAGCCAGGCCGCCACCCTGAGGGCGCAGGGCCGCCGCGCCAGGGGCAGGTGGACGGCGCGCGCCGCCGCCTGCGCGCTGGGCGGCGCCGCCGGGTCGGCGGGGAGCCCGGAAACGGGGGCGGTATCGGCGGGCCCCGGCCGGCGGCGCGGCCGGCGGTCGCTTCGCACCTGTTCCATGAGGCGCGCCACGTCGCGGGCGTGCAGCCCCCGGATCCAGGGCAGGGCGTGGATGGTGCCGTCGTGGAGCTGGAAAAGGGGCAGGCCGCCCTGCAGAAAGGGCAGCTTCAGGTCCGGGGAGTCGAAGCCCGCCACCCGGTCCCACGAATAACGCCGGTCGCGCAACAGCGGCCGCGCGATGGTGAAGCCCTCCGGGTCCAGGGCGACGTGCGCCCATGCCGGCGAGGCGTGCAGGAAACAATAGAGGGCGAAGGGCCCGAAACTCAGGACGGGGATCAGGGCGATGACCACGGGGACCCACACCCGGGCCGGGTTGGCGGGATCGATCACCAGGAGCATGGGCAGGCCCACGAGGCTGCCCAGCAGGGCGAGCGTTCCCGCGGCCCGGTAGAGCCCGGGGGCCGGCGGCAGACGGACCGTTGGCGCCATGATCGCCTTCCCTCGTTTCCTGTCAGGCCGGGGCGTCCAGGGCCGCGTTCACCGCGTCGATGACGGGGCCCCACGCCCCGGGGGCCGGTTGCCGGAACAGGTCCAGGGTGGGGTAGAAGGGCGTGGCCGCCGTGTCCAGCCGCCACCGCCAGTCCGGCTGGTCCACGGAGAGCAGGACCCAGTCGGCGCGGCCCAGGGCACCGCACAGGTGCGCCACCGCCGTGTCCACGGTGATGACGCGGTCCAGGGCGGCGACGTGGGCCGCCGTTGCGGCCAGGTCCGTGAGCCGGGGCGCCAGGTTGGTGACACAATCCGCCAGGGCGCCGCCGGGGCCCGCCTCGGCCGCCGGCCGGCCCACCTGAAGGCCGAAGGCGTGAACGCCGTCGTGCGCAGCGATGCGGCGCAGGAGGCGGGCGGGCACCGCGCGGTGGCGGTTGGCCGGCTGGTCCGGATTGCCCGACCACACCAGGCCCACGCGATGGCGGCCGTCGTTCGCGCCGGGCAGGGTGGCGGGCGGGACGGTGACGTACGGGCCCGGCCACGACGCATGGGGATCGGCGGGGCCCCACAGGTGCGCCAGGCTTTCCAGAGGCGCGTGGGCGTCGGCGATGATCCCGCCGTCCGCCAGGGCGTCCTTCCAGGTCACGGCGCGCGCCACGCCATCCACCCGTTCCGCCAGGGGAACCAGCGCGGGCGGCCCCACCACCAGCACACGGGCGCCGGCCGCCGCCAGGGACGGGACGTGGCGCAGGAACTGGACGGCGTCGCCCAGGCCCTGTTCGTTCCACAGAAGCAGGGTCCGGCCGGCCGGGTCGCCGCCTTCCCACGCCGGGCACGACCAGGGCGGCCGCACGGCGTCGGCGGCGTGACGGCGCCACTCCCATTCGGCGAAGCCGGCGGCATAGCGCCCCTGGAGGAGCGCCAGGGTGGCCCGGTTGACGTGGGCCTCGGGGTTGTCGGGGTCGCGCTTCAGCGCTGCGTCATAGGCGGCGCGCGCGGCGTCCAGGCGGCCCGTCCGGCGCAGGGCGAGGCCCAGGTTGATGCGGCCCTGCACCGCGTCCGGCCGCACCGCGAGATGGCGTTCGTGGAGGGGCACCGCCTCGGCCGGCCGGTCGCGGCGCACCAGAAGGTTGGCCAGGTTGTAGAGCGCCCGGGGATGGTCGGGGCGCCCGGCGAGGGCGGCGTTGTAGGCCGCCTCGGCACCGTCGGCGTCGGCCAGGCGGTCGCGGGCGCGGCCCAGGTTGAACCAGTCCATGGGCCGGCCGTCCGGGCCTTCCGCCGCCGCCTTCCACAGCTCCGCCGCCAGGGCGTCCTCCCGGGCGTCGCCGGCGGCCGTGGCGCAGGCGCGCACCAGATCGGGTGTGTGGGGCCAGCGGGCCAGGGCCCGGCGCATCACGGCGAGGGCCACCCGGTAACGCCCCTGCTGCTGCAGGGCGCCACCCAGGAGGCGATGCCACAGGGGCCGGTCGTCCCGGATGATGCGGTCGAGCAGGCGGGCCTCCGCCTCGACGGCGTGTCCGGCCTTGAGGAGATCGGTTATGACGGCGTGGAAGCCATCGTGCGCCAACTCAGCCGCCCGACGACAGCCTTGCCCGCAGGCGGACGGCCTCCACCCCTTCCAGTAGGCCCTCGCAGATCTGGAGGTTGATGCCGATGAGGCTCTCCACGTCCTTTTCGGCGGGCGTCTCCGTGCGGCTCAGCCGGTCCACGTAGTCGGCCAGCCGCAGCAGGTTGTCGCGCATGCTCTGGGACAGGGGGCAGTCGTCGCCGCCGGCGTAGGTGCGGATGCGCCCCCACAGGTCGGCGTTGTCCCGTACCGCTTTCCGGAGCGTTTCGTCATCGGCCCCCATGGAGGGCTTGGCCTGGTCCAGGGCCAGGGCGCAGCGGGCGATCGCCTCCGCCTGCTCCTCCCCGATGCGGCCGGGATCGTCGGCCTCACCGGCTTCCGCGTTCTGCGGCTGCTCGTTCATGCTTTCCTCCCTGCTCAACGACGGCGCCGTCCCGTTCTGCGGCGCGCGATGGGGCCTCTAGATGTTGGCGCTGATGAACAGCGGGTTGTTGCTGCTGTTGACGAAGCCCTGGAAGATGCGGGTGTAGGACGAACTCTGCTGCGCCGCTTCGAGGCTCTGGCGCATGTCCTCGATCTCGGCCTGCTCGTGCTGCTGGAAGGCGCGTACCGCCACGGCCTTGTCCGTGCGCGTCTGGCTGATTTCCTCGCGCAGTTGCTCCACGGCCCGGTCCGCCTGATTCTGGTCGTTTTCCACCTTGGTGACGTTGTTGTCCATAATGGCCTGGAGCCCGCCCAGCTCGTTCTTGGCCTGGCCGATGTCGTCCAGGGCGCGATCGATGGCCGCCCCGTTGGGGTTGCCGCTGCCGTCCGTGAAGCCGCCGTAGAACCAGCCGGGCATGACGGAGAGGCCGCCGCGCTCCACCGTGCCGGTGAAGGTGTTGCCCGACGACTCGTGCGTGAACTGAATGGTCACGCTGTCGGAATCGTAGTCGATGGTGCCGGGGTCGGTGTTCAGCGTGAAGCCGTTCTTGAGCGAGCCGGACAGTCCCGTCTCGTCGCTCTTTTCCGGCTCGTCGGCATCGTAGGTGGAATATTCCGTCATGGTCAGGATGTCCATGTCGGCCACCCACGTGGAATCGTGCGCCGAGCCGTTTTTCTGGCTGACGTCAACGTAGAAGCCGGTGCCGGCGTAGACGCCCCGAAGCTCCGTTTCGCCGTTCGTGCGGTCGTTCGTGTAGCTGATCGTATTGGGCTCGTGGGTGATCTTGTTCTGCTGGCCGGTCAGGTTGTACTCATCGCTGGCACCGCCCACGGCCACATTGAGCTCCCGCAGGGCGTTGAAATATTGATCCTTGTAGAGGTCGGACCCCGTCTCCTTGTATTTGAGGAGACTCCGCCGCATTTCCGTGAGCTTGTCGTCCACGGTCTTCAGGGCGTCCTGGCCGTTGGTGGCGGCGGCGCGACCCTGGGCGATCTCCGTGCGCACGTCGATCCAGTCGTTGACCTCGCCCTCCAGGCGTTCGATCTTGAGATCATAGGGCTCGGCGCGGCGCTCCACCTCTTCCTTGAGGCCTTCCGTCGCCTTCTCGATGTACTGCTGCGAGCGGTTGAGGGAGGCCTGACCGCCCTGGAGGATCTGACTGGCCTGGGCGGTGCCGCCGCCCTGGGCGGCCCGCTGGCTCTGCAGGACCGTCAAGGGGTTGCCGGTGGCGGTCAGCGGGTTGACCATGGCTCCTGCCCTCGCGTTGCGGGGCCGCGCCCCGGAATCGGCCGGGGTCTCCTTGTACGATACACCCGACCAAATCCAACTATATCAAAAATCCGCCCTCTGCACCAGGGTTTGCAGAACGGCCGCCAGCTCGGCCACCGGTGTCGCCCAGTCGCCCGGCGTGGGCTGGCGGTGCAGCGCCACGTGCGGGTACCACGGCGGGTGGGCGCCGCTGTGCCCCCACGGCAGCCCCGTCGGCCGCGACAGCAGGAGTCGCGCCGGGGGGCCCAGGGCGCCCGCCACGTGGGCCATGGCCGTGTCCACCGAGACCACCAGGTCCAGCCCGGCCACCACGGCGGCGGTGGCGCCGAAGTCCGTCAGGCATGGCGCGGCGTCGGTTACGGGCGCGTAAAGGCGCAGGGTGGCGATCTCGTGCCGGCGCTCGCCGAGTTGCAGGCTTACCCAGCGGATGCCGGGCACGCGCAACAGCGGCGCCAGAAGGGCCGGGTCGGGCAGGGAGCGGTAACGGTCCAGGCCGTTCCGCGGCCCGCCCGCCCAGACGAGCCCCACGGCGGGGCCGTCGCCGGCCGGCGCCACCGGGATCGGCGCCGGGGCCGTCAGGTAGGGGATGGGGGCGCGCGGCGAATCGCTGCCCGGATCGACGAGGCGGGGCAAGTCGCCCACGGCGGCGCGCACGTCATGCGCCGGCAGGGGGGCGTCCAGGGCCTGCGCGGCGTCCACCCCCGGGGCCTCCGCCAGCAGCGGCACCAGCGGGCGCTGGCACGCCAGCACCACGCGGCCCACCCGCTCGCGGGCCGGGGCGGCGTAGCGTACGAACTGGATGGTATCGCCGAAGCCCTGTTCGGCGTGCAGGAGGAGCGTGGCCCCGGGTTGCCGGGTGCCGTCCCACTCGGGGCCGGCGGCATCCAGGCGCGGCGCCGGGAAGCCGGGCAGGTTCCGGCGCCAGGCGTATTCGGCGAATCCCTCGCCGAAGCGCCCGGTGAGCAGGAGCAGCCAGGCCAGGTTGTAGTGGTTCCAGGCGATGCCGGGCGCCAGGCGCACGGCCTCGCGCAGCGGGCCCTCGGCGGCGTTGGGGTCGTCGCGGCGCAGGTGGGCGATGCCCAGGTTGGCCCAGGCGGGGTGATGGTCGGGCTCGGCTGCCACCACGGCTTCCAGCGCCGCCACGGCGGCGTCCAGCCGGTCCAGGCGGATATAGGTGGTGGCGAGGTTGTAGTGCCACTCGACATTTTCCGGCCGCGCCGCCACCGCGCGTTCCAGGGCCGCCGCCCCGTCCGCCGGCCGGCCCGCCGAGGTGAGGGCGACGCCCAGGTTGGCGAGCGCCTCCGTGTCGTCGGGGTTCAGGGCCAGGGCGGCGCGCGCCTCGGCCACGGCGCCCTCGGTATCGCCGGCCGCGCGCAGGGCCACGCCCAGGGCGCGCGCCAGGGCGGGCCGATTCGGCTGTTGCCGGCGCGCCCGGCGCAGCACGGCCACGGCCCGGTCCACATTGCCGGTGCGGCGCAACAGGTCGGCCAGCGGCAGGACCGTGGGCGGGTGGCCGGGCCGCTTCGCGGCGGCGCGCGTCAGCAGGTCGATGGCCGCCCCGGTGCGCCCGGCATCCCGGGCGATGAGCCCGAGGCCGCGCAGGGCGCCGGGATGGTCCGGTGTGTCGTCCAGGAGCTGGCGGTACAGGGTGTAGGCCTCGGCCGGGGCGCCGGCGGCGTAGAGGCGGTTGGCCCTGTCCAGGAGAAAGCGCTGGCGCGTGGTCATGGGGCGGGGCTATGCTGAGGGTGGAATCGCGTCTCAGCATAGCGGTTCGCCGCCCGTCATCGCCACCGAGCCGTTTGCCGTCGTGTCCCGCGCCACCGATTCCGCCGATCCCGCGACCCTGAAGGCGCGCGGCGCCGCCCTGTTCGACGCCGGTGACACGGCCGGTGCGCTGGCCTGTTTCGACGGCGCGGCCGAGGGCGATCCGGCGGATGCCGAGACCCATTTCCGGCGCGGCCTGGCGCTCGCCGCCTTCGCCCGCCTGGACGAGGCCGTGGCCGCCTTCCGCCGGGCCGACACCCTGGCCCCCGAGCGCGAGTCCGTGCTCACCAACCTGGGCACCATGCTGCGCCGGCGGGGCGACCTGGACGCCGCCGTGGCGGCCCACGAGCGGGCGGTACGCGCGGCGCCCCAGTCGCCGGCGGCGCATTACGGGCTTGCCTTCACGCTGCTCACGCGCGGCGACTACGCGCGCGGCTTCGCCGAGTACGAGTGGCGGCTGGCCCTGCCGGGCTGGCGGCGGCCCGCCCTGGAGCTTCCCCGCTGGCACGGCGACACCATGGCCGGCACGCTTCTGGTGGCCGGCGAGCAGGGGCACGGCGACATGATCCAGGGCGCCCGCTATCTGCCCTGGGCGGCGCGGCACGCCGGGCGTGTGGTGGTGGAGGCCCACGCCCCCCTGGTGCGCCTTTTCGGGCTTGTCCCGGGCGTCGAGGTGGTGCCCTTCGACCCCGACACGCCGCCCGCCGCCGACGCCTGCGTTCCCTTCTGCAGCCTGCCGTGGACGGCCGGCACCATGCACGACAGCGTGCCCGGCGCGCCCTATCTGGCGGTGCCCGCCGACGGCCCGGCCCTGCCCGCGACGTCTCCGGGATGCTGGCGGGTGGGGCTGGTGTGGTCGGGTGATCCGGACCAGCCCGCCAACCGCTTCCGCGCCGTGCCGCCGGGCGCCCTGCGCCCCCTGGCGGCGCGGGCCGACGTGGCCGCCTTTTCCCTCCAGATGGGGACGCCGGGGGCCGCCGCGCGGCCGGGCGGGCCCCTGGCCGACGTGGTCGCCGACGTCACGCCGCGCCTGGGGGACTTCGCCGACACGGCGGCCATCATGGCCCAGCTCGACCTGGTGGTGACGGTGGACACCGCCACCGCCCATCTGGCCGGCGCCCTGGGGCGCCCGGTGTGGGTGCTCCTGGGCTACTGGGCGGACTGGCGCTGGGGCCGACGGGGGGACGCGGGCACGCCGTGGTATCCCTCGGCCCGCCTGTTCCGGCAGCCCGCGCCGGGCGACTGGGGCGATGTGGGGCGCCGGCTGGCAGAGGCCCTGGGCCCGGCGGATCAGCCGTGACGCTTCCAGGCGGCGGTCTTGGCGGCGCGCGCCAGGGCGCCGCCGGCCTCGGCGGTGGCGCCCAGGTTGGTGCCCGTGTCGGCCAGCCGGTACAGGGTGGCGTCCTCGTCGTGGCGCGCGAAACCGAAACGGCCGAGGGCCTCGTGCGCCCGGCCGGCGGCCGTGGCATCGGCGGCCAGCACCCACTCGCCGGCGTGGTCCGCCAGGGCCGTTTCCGGGTCGGCGGCCGCCGTCAGCAACAGGACCTGTTGCGCCGCCGGGGGCTCCTGGATCGGCGCCAGGGCCAGGCGGGGCAGGTCGCTCGCCGCCAGGACCAGCGGGTCGTCGCGATCCACGCCCGGGCCCACCAGCGCCAGACCGGGCAGACACCGGTGCAGCTCCTGAAGCGCCTCGTAGCGGGCGGCGCGTTCCCGCCAGTGGGGATCGGGCGTCGCCGCCGCCGTCCAGCGCGGGTCGTCGTCCAGGGCGAGCAGGGGGTCTTCCGGGCCGCCGGCCAGCAGGGTCTCCAGGCGCCGCAGGTTGGCGGCGTGGTCGTGCTGTGCCAGCACCCGGCCCTGGCCGGCGCGGCGCATGCCGCCGAAAGCGGCCGGATCGGCCAGCACGCGCCGCGTCTGCTCCACGGCCTCCGCCGGCGTGCTGTAGGCGAGGTAGTGGACGCCTTCCGTGAACAGGCGGTCCAGGCCGGCGTGGGGGCCCAGGCGGTCCGTCAGCAGAAGGCCGCCGGCGCCCAGGACCTCGAAAACCCGGCGGTTGAGGTCGCCGTTGAGGCTTGCGTTGGGGCTGACGGCGGCGTCCGCCGCCATGTCGGCGAGGCCGTCGGGGTCGGTCTGTTCCGCCCGGAAGGGCAGGCCCGCGTCGCGGATGGCGCCCAGGACGCGCTGCCGCGCCGGGTGGTGGGGCGACTGGAGCGTGCCGGCGAAGGCCGCCACGGGCCGGGGGGACGCCCGGGCCGGACGGGGCCGCAACTGGTTGTGGAAGGCGGGCAGCCAGTGCACCCGGGAACAGCCGGCCCGCCGGAACCAGTGCAGGTGCTGGCGGGTGGGAACCCCGGCCACCAGGTCGAAGGGTTCCGTGAGGGCGTAGTCCACCAGGGTCCGGATGGGTGCCCGCAGGTGATGGGTGTCGCCGGCCAGCAGGACCTTCCGGCCGGGCGCGTGGTGGAGGTTGGCCACCCGGGCGCCCATGCCCGCCCCCACCTGCACAAGGACGACATCGGGCCGGCGCTGGGTCGGCGGCAGCAGGGCCAGGACGCCGGCCATATCGACGGTGCCCGGCGCACTGGTGGCGATGCTATGGTAACGGCCGTTGCCGTCGATCCGGGTGGGCTGGTTGGGCCCGATGAGGACTTCGTCGGCGCCCACCAGCGGAGTCGGCATCAGCGCGGGCGCCGCCGCCGTGAAGACAAGGCTCCGGCGCCGCTCGAACGGCGGAAGGGGTGTGGGCATGGTGTGGCCCCGTGGTCGTGTACGCACCGGACATCCTGGCGCGGGCGGGCGGCATACGCTACCCTGTCGGCATGTTCGCGTACGATCCGGCCGGGTTCGCGGGGGCCGGCGGACTGCTCACCTGGACCTTCTGCAACCGCGGCCAGGCCTGGCTGGCGCTCAACTGGTGGCGGCACATGGCGGCCGTCTGCCCCGACGCCCGGCCCCATGTGGTGTGCCTGGACGACGAGGCCTTTGCGCTGTTGGCCGGGCATGGCGTGCCGGTCAACCGCTTTCGCGGCGAACACGCCGTGGCGCGGGAGGCCGTGGCCTTCCGCAGCAGCACCGACTGGCCCCGGCTCACCGTCATGAAGGTGCTCATCGTCCACGACCTTCTGGGCCGGGGGCTGCCCGTCTTCTACAGCGACACGGACGTGGTCGCCCGGGGGGATCCGCGCCCCCTTGTCCTGAAAGGTCTGGAAGACGCTGCCCTGGCCATCCAGGTCAATCACATGGGAACCCTGTGCTCGGGCATTTTCGCCGCCATGCCGTCGCCCGGCGCGGTGCGTCTGTTCGATCCGGCGGCCCCCGGCCTGCCCGCCTTCGACCCGGACGATCCCGGCTGTGACGATCAGACGTTCCTCCATGACCGCCTCGAGGCCATGGGGGACGGCCCGGCATGGCGTTTCCTGCCGCGCCGGGCGTTCCCCAACGGGGCCGTCTGGTACGCCAACCGGGCGGCGCTGGCCCGCCAGGCGGTCATGGTCCACTACAACTGTGTCGTCGGAACACCGGCAAAGGTGGCGGAGATGCGGCACGACGGGGCCTGGTGCGTGCCGGAAGCCGACGCCGGGGCCTGATGCCCGGCAACGGGGGTCTCCCCGGTTTTTCTCACACGCCTGTCGCGCGGCCTCATCCTTCGAGGCCGCGCCGGAGGCGCGGCACCTCAGGACAACATCCTTCCATTTCGTCATGCTGAGGTGCTTTTGCCTTGGGCAAAAGCCTCGAAGCATCGAGGCTCCGCCTTCGGCGGAGCACCTCAAGACGACGTCTGTTTATCCCGTCATGCTGAGG
>CAJXLG010000081.1 GCA_913055885.1 uncultured Rhodospirillales bacterium | reverse complement strand
GGCCTGGGTCCGGTCCAGGGTGACGGCGGCGCCGGCGGCCAGCGCCGCCCGCACGTAGAGGCGCGGGGCCGCCACCTACAGATGGCCCTCCGCCTCGGCCGTCGGGTCGTAGCCCAGCGCCGCCAGGCCCTCTTCCAGGTACTCGGAGACCAGCGGCATGTCGAGAAGGGCGCGCGCTTCCTCGCGGTTGCCGATCTGCTCCGCCTCCGCCACGGCGTCGCCCCACTGCTCGGCGTCGAAGTCGCCGCGCCCGATCCAGGCGAGGGCCAGCACCTCGTTCAGCTCCTCGTCGCTCAGGCCGGCGATGGCGTCCTGAAGCTCCTGTTCCGTGGCGTCCTCGGCATAGTCCTGGAGCACCTCCATGTCCTGGTCGTCGGCCGCGTCGGAGGCGGGCGACGGGGCGTCGGGCGCCACCTTGCCGTCGAACTGGCGCGCCTTGACCAGGATGAAGAAGACCTTTTCCGGGTCGATGCTGAGCATGAGCCTGTCCCCTGCGTTGTCCCTCGGGGCCCACACCCTAACACAGCCCGCGCGTTTGGGGAGGGGGTCGGCCCCGGTTGCCTCGCGCCGCCACAGCCCCCACCTTGTGGACGCTGACCGCCCGGCGCGGGCGCCGATCATCACAGGCCGAGGAGGTGTGTCATGCTGCCAGGGAATCGCCGAACGGGAATCGCCGGCGCCGTGCTGGCCCTCGCCGTGCTGGCCGCGCGGCCCGCCCCGGCCGCCGGGCCGCCCGACTTCTCCGACCTTGCCAGGGAGCAGCTTCCCGCCGTGGTGAACATTTCCACCACCCAGCAGGTCACCACGAAATTCGCGCCGCAGATGCCGGGCGGCGAGCGCATGCAGGAGTTCCTCAAGGAGTTCTTCGGCGGCCGGCTGCCCGAGCGCACGCGCAAGACCAGGGCGCTCGGCTCCGGCTTCATCATCGACGACGAGGGCCACGTGGTGACCAACGCCCACGTCGTCGCCAACGCCAGCCAGGTGCGCGTCATCACCCAGGACGGCCGCCACCTGGAGGCCGAGGTGCTGGGCACCGACAAGCCCACGGACCTGGCCGTCCTCGATGTGGACGCGGAGAATCTCCAGCACACGGAATGGGGCGATTCCGACACGGTGGAAGTGGGCCACTGGAGCATCGCCATCGGCAACCCCTTCGGCCTGGGGGGCACGGTGACGGCGGGCATCATCTCCGCCAAGGCGCGCGACATCCGCAAGGGCCCCTACAACAACTTCCTGCAGACGGATGCCTCCATCAACAAGGGCAACTCCGGCGGGCCACTGTTCAACGCCGACGGCAAGGTCATCGGCGTCAACACGGTCATCCTGTCGCCGTCCGGCGGCAACATCGGCATCGGCTTCGCCGTGCCCGCCAACACGGCGAAGGACGTGGTGACGGATCTCATCGACGACGGCCGGGTGACGCGCGGCTGGCTGGGCGTGCAGATCCAGCGCGTCACCGAGGGCATCGCCGACGCCATGAACCTGGACGCGGCGCGCGGCGCCCTGGTGGCCCAGGTCATGCCCCGGAGTCCTGCCCGCGCCGCCGGCCTTGAGCCGGGGGACGTGGTCGTCCGTTTCAACGGCAAGGCCGTGGAAGAGGCCGGCGACCTTTCGCGCCTGGTGGCGCGGGCCGAGCCCGGCAGCACGGCGCGCGTCAAGGTGATCCGCGACGGCGGCCCCGCCACCCTCGACGTGGCGCTGGGAACGCGCCCGGGCGAGCCGCGGCAGGCTGGCCGGCGCCATGAGCGCCCCGACCGTGACACCCGGGGGGCGCAATCCCTGGGCCTGCGGCTGGCACCGCTGACGCCCCGCGTGCGCGCCCGGATGGAGGTGCCGCGCGGCGTTTCCGGGGCGGCCGTTATGGCCGTGAAGAAGGGCAGCCTGGCCGCCGCGCAGGGCCTGGAGCCCGGGGACGTCATCACCGGCGTCAACCGCCATCCCGTCAATGATCCCCGGGCCGTCATGCGCGCCATCGACCAGGCCCGCCGGAGCGGCCGGGGCGTCGTCCTGTTGCGGGTCAACCGGGATGGCGCGTATCGTTTCGTCGATCTGCCGCTGCCGCAATAACCACCCAAAGGACCCGGCTTCATGGCCAACGGCTCCAACCCGTCCGGCGACAACGACAATCAGGGCATGTCGGGCCTCCAGCGCTGGGCCCTGCCCGCCCTGCTCGTCGGGCTGCTTCTTCTCTTCCTGTTCTCCGGCCCCCTGGCCCCCCAGGGGCCGGAGGTGCCGTACACCCGCTTCACCGGGCTCGTGGACAAGGGCGCGGTGCAGCACGTGGTGGTGCGCGGCCACCAGGTGACCATGACCTTCCGCGAGAAACAGCCCGTGGGCGCCAGGGGCAAGAAGGTGCGGCAGGCCACCACCCGTGTGCCGCTGTTCGGCGGCGACAAGCTCATGGACCGCCTGGAGAAGGCGAACGTGGAGACCACCGTGCGCGAACAGCGGCAGACGGGCTGGTGGTGGATTCTGCTCCTGCTGCTGGTGCCGTGGTTGTTCCTCATGGGCATGCAGTTCTTCCAGTGGCGCCGCATGGGTGGCGGTGCCGGTGGTGGCGGCGGCGGCTTCGGGGGCTTCGGCGGCGGCCTGACCCAGAGCAAAGCCAAGCGCGTCACCCGCGAGGATCCCACGACGACCTTCGACGACGTGGCCGGCCAGGACAACGCCAAGCGCGAGGTGGCGGAAGTGGTGGACTTCCTGGCCGATCCCGAGCGTTTCCGGGACGTGGGTGCGGAGGCGCCGCACGGCATGCTCATGGTGGGGCCGCCCGGCACCGGCAAGACCCTCATGGCGCGCGCGCTGGCCGGCGAGGCCGGCGTCGCCTTCTACCATCAGTCCGCGTCCGAGTTCATCGAGATGGTGGTGGGCGTGGGCGCCGCCCGCGTGCGCCAGGCCTTCGAGGAGGCGCGCAAGAACGCCCCGGCCATCCTGTTCATCGACGAGCTGGATTCCATCGGCCGCATGCGCGGCACGGGCCTGGGCGGCGGCCACGACGAGCGCGAGCAGACCCTCAACCAGATCCTCTCGGAAATGGACGGCTTCAGCGGCCACGAGGAAGTGGTGGTGGTGGCCGCCACCAACCGCCCGGACGTGCTCGACCCGGCGCTGCAGCGTCCGGGGCGCTTCGACCGGCGCATCAGCCTGGAGCTGCCCGACGTGAAGGCCCGCCGGTCCATCCTGGAGCTGCACGCCGAGGCGCTGCCGCTGGCCGCCGACGTGGACATCGACCGCATCGCCAGGGGCACGCCGGGCTTCTCCGGTGCGGACCTGAAGAACCTGGCCAACGAGGCGGCCATCCGGGCGGCGCGCGAGCACAAGAAGCACGTCACCTACGCCCACTTCGACGACGCCCGCGACAGCATCATCATGGGAAGCGAAAGGGCGCTTTCCATCACGCCCGACGAACACTACCGCCTCGCCGTGCACGAAAGCGGCCACACGGCGGCGGCGCATTTCCTGCCCAACGCCGACGCCCTGTACAAGGTGAGCATCATCCCGCGCGGCCAGGCCCTCGGCGGCAC
Source organism: uncultured Rhodospirillales bacterium (assembly GCA_913055885.1). GTDB lineage: Bacteria > Pseudomonadota > Alphaproteobacteria > Rhodospirillales > CAJXLG01 > CAJXLG01. Next base: position 7,416 of record CAJXLG010000081.1, on the reverse strand, counting down.
CCACCAGATCCCCGAGGAGGAACGCTACACCATGCCCGAGGACTACCTGCGCGACCGCATCGGGGTGATCCTGGGCGGCCGTTGCGCCGAGCGCATCTTCCTGGGCACCGTGTCCTCCGGGGCGGACGACGACATCAAGCAGGCCACGCGCATCGCCCGCGGCATGGTGACGCGCTGGGGCATGGCCGACGACATCGGGCCCATGGACCTGCGCCAGGACGACGAACAGCCCTTCCTGGGCCAGCAGATGGCGCAGCCGCGCCAGTTCTCCGACACCACCGCCCATCAGGTGGACGAGGCCGTGCGCGCCTTCCTCACCGCCGCCGAGGACCGCGTCATGCGTCTCATCCAGGACAACCGCGAGGCCGTGGAGAACCTCGTGCAGGCGCTCGAAGAGGAAGAGACCCTGGACCGCGCCGGCGTGGAAGCGCACCTGGGGGCGCGGCCCGCCGTGGCCGCCGCCGGGGAGGCCGATGCATGAGCCGGTCGGCACGCCGGGCCGCCGTGGCGCTCGGCCTGGCCCTGCTGGCCGCGCCGGCGGGCGCGGCGGACGGGGAGGGTGCCGGGCCGCCGCCCCTGCCGCGCGTCAAGCCGGACCGCGCCGTGGTGGTGGGCACGGGCGGCGTGTCGGGGTTCTTCTATGCCGCGGGCGGGGCCCTGTGCCGCGTCGTCAACACCCGGGGCGACGGCCCGGTGCGCTGCCTGGTGCGGCCCAGCGGCGGGTCGCTCCATAACCTCCGGCTGCTGCGCCGGGGGCGGGTGGATTTCGCCATCATCCAGTCCGACTGGCAGGCCCGCGCGCGCAAGGGCGAGGGGCGTTTCGAGGGGCGCCCCCTGGAGTCCCTGCGCGCCGTCCTCTCCCTCTACGGCCATGCCGTTACCCTCCTGGCGCGCGACGGCAGCGGCATTCAGGCGCCGGCCGACCTGGCCGGCAAGCGCGTCAACGTGGGCGAGGCCGGCACCCTGCAGCGCGACCTGGTGACCACCGCCGTGAACGTGGTGGGGCCGGGGATGGACGCCCTGGACCGGGCGGGCGACCTGGCGCCCACGGCCGTGGGCCGCGCCCTGTGCGGCGGGCGCTATGACGCCGCCGGGCTGGTGACGGCCCATCCCTCGGGGCTGGTGCAGCAGGCCGCCGCGCGCTGTGCCCTGCACGCCGTGCCGCTGGAGGGCGCGGGACGCGACCGGCTCCTGAAGGAGCGTCCGGCGCTTTCGCGCAGCGTCATTCCCGGCGGCCTGTACCCGGGCATGACGGAGGCCGTGGACACCTTCGGGCCGCGGGCCGTGCTCGTCACCCGGGCGGCCGTTCCGGAGCGGCTGGTGCGCCGGGTGGTGGCCCGGGTGTTCGACAACCTCAAGACCTTCCGCCGGCGCCATCCCGTCCTGGAACGCCTGAGCCCGCCCGGCATGGCCCGCCTGGGCCTGACGGCGCCGCTGCATGAAGGGGCGAAGGCATACTACGAAGAAAACGGGTTACGGTAGGCGACCGCGCAATTGGGCGGCGGCTATTTTTCGGGAAAGTCGCTTCCGGGATCGGCGGGCCTGCTTTCCGGGATGGCTTCGATGATCCCCAGGGCGCGTTCCACGGCCCGGATCTGGGTGCGACGGGTATAGGCATTAAGGTATTCAGCACGGGTCAGCCATTTCGCCCCGCCGGCAAAATAATCCCACCGCTCCGTCAGGCCACACCGGATACCGGCCTTGGTGAAGCCGAGTTTCCGGAGCCTGTCTTCGAACTCATCTTCCGTCATGCGGGGAGGGCGGCGCCCGATCCGGAGTCCCCGGCGTGGGCCATCGCCGGATCGATGGCGACCCAGGGGGCGTCAAGGCGCGGCTGGCCCGCCGCGACCTGGTCGGCCGGCGTCGCCTGGTGTACGATCATGTCCCGCCCGAAGCGTTCCCGACAAATTTCGCGGATGATGTCCGGCAGATCGTTCATGATGGCCTTGAGGTCGTCATGCACGACGGCCAACTCGGAAAGCTGCGGGCTTGTCACGATGAACGCCCCGTTCGCCTCCTCGACCTCGATCTGCAGATAGAAGATCCACCCGTCACCTGTCATGGCGCTCGTGCTCCCCGGCGTGTGCCGTCCATGACCAAACGAATCCCATTCCCATATTCCCGTACCCGGTTGAATGGTGCCACTGGTGGGCATGGCGAACAAGGCCCGAATCCCGAGCTTCCCGGGATCACCCGTTATACCGGCAGCCCCGGACCGGCCTTATTGCGACCCAGCGGCCTCTACCGTAACCGTGCCGCCCAAACGCCGGCCGGCTTCCGCCACGGCTTCCGCGAGGGAGCCTTCCAGGGCCCGGGCGACGGCCGGTGGCACCGTGACCCGCAAGGGCGCCGCCGGGTCGGCGCGGGTGGCGGCCATGAGGTGCCGCAGGGCGGCCAGGCCCTCCGCTTCGGGGGTGCCGTAGCGGTCCGCGAGGGGCGCCTGGCGGCGCTGGCGCTCCATCTCCAGGAGCCCCAGGGGCCCGAAGCCGTGCACCTTGAGGTCCCCCGGGTCCTCCGCCGCCCCGTCAACCACGCGGTCCTTCAAGGGCTGGCGTCTGCCGCCGCGCAGGAAATCCACCACCACCTGGCCGCCCAGGGCGCGCAGGCGCAGGGCCGCGGGCAGAGCGGCGGCGGCTTCCTCGTTGGCGCGTCGCGCGCCGGCGCCGCCGCCGTCCACGTCCACGGCCACCAGGGCGCGCGTGGGCTCCACGACGAGCCGGCCGCCGCAGGGCAGCGGCACCACCGCGTCCAGGGCCTCCGCCAGGGCGGCCTCCACGCCATGGGCGGCCGGCAGGTCCTCCGTCTCCCGCCACACCGTCACGCGGTCGGCGAGGTCCGGCCGGTGGGTGGCGCACCACGCCGCCGCCCGGCGCGCCAGGGTGTGGCTCTCGGCCAGGATTTCCTTCGGCTCGGGGGCGGCGTGGTCGGCCAGGGCGCGCACGGCGGCGGGCGGCGGCGCCAGCAGGCGGGCCGGTGGCGTGCGGTCGGCGGCCTCGACGCGCCGCCACGCGGCGCGCAGGGCGTCCAGCTCGGCGGCCAGGGATTCCGGGTCGGCGCCCAGGGCCGGGCGGCGGGCCACGGCGCCTTCGCCGTCGGCCAGCAGGCGGGCGAGGGTGGATTGCAGGGCGCGGCGGTCGGTATCGCCGGCCACGCGGCGGGAGACGGTGGCGCCCGAGCGCCCCGGCGTGTAGACGAGCCGGCCGCCCGTCAGGGCGGGGCGGTCGGTGACGGTGGCGGCCTTCTCGGCGTGCGGCTCGGCGGTGACCTGGACCACCACGGCGGCGCCCTCCGCCGGCAGGGCGCGGCGGGCGGGCAGGTAGGCGGGGGTGGCGGCGCCGATCTCCACGAAGGCGCCGCCGGCGGCGGAATGGGTGCGCACCACGCGGCCGGCGAAAACGCCGCCCAGGAGCGGCGGCGCGTGATCGCGGTCCTCCACCACGTCGCGCAGGTGACCGTCGGCGTCCACGAGCGCGGCGCGGCGCTCGCCCGGCGAATCGGTGAGCAGCAGGCGCGCCGTCACGGCGCCTTCAGGCCCAGGCCGCGCAGGAGCGCCCGGGCCTGGCACACGGGGAGGCCCACCACGTTGCTGTAGGAGCCGTTGATCCAGGGGATGAAGGCGGCGGCGCGGTCCTGGATGGCGTAGCCGCCCGCCTTGCCCGCCCATTCCCCGCTGTCCAGGTAGGCGCGGACCTCCCCGGCCTCCAGGCGCTTGAAGGCGACCTGGGTGCAGATGACGCGCTCGGCCTGCCGGCCGTCCGGGGCGATGACGCGCATGCCGCCGTAGACCCGGTGGCGCGCCCCGGACAGCAGCTTCAGGCAGTGTTCCGCCTCGGCGCGGTCCTCCGGCTTGGGCAGCGGGCGGCGGCCGCGCGCCACCACCGTGTCGGCGGCCAGGACGAAGGCATCGGCGTGCCGCGCCGCCACGGCCTCGGCCTTTTCGCGCGCCAGGCGGCGGGCCAGCTCGCGCGGGAGTTCCTTGCGGCGGGGGGACTCGTCGATATCGGCGGGGTCGATGGTATCGGGCGGGATGCCGATCTGGGCCAGCAGGTCGCGCCGCCGGGGCGACGCGGATGCCAGGACGAGACGCCCGCGGGCGGTCGTCTCCGTCATGGGGGAATCGCCCCTATTTGTACCGGAAGGTGATGCGACCCTTGCTCAGGTCGTACGGGGTCATCTCCACGGTGACCCGGTCGCCCGTGAGGACGCGGATGCGGTTCTTGCGCATCTTGCCCGAGGTGTGGGCCAGGATCTCGTGGTCGTTGTCCAGCTTCACCCGGAACATGGCATTGGGTAGAAGCTCGGTCACCGTCCCGGAAAATTCGATAACGTCGTCTTTGGCCATTTCGCCTCCCGCCGTTGTGGACAAACAGGACACCGTCGCCCCGCCAGGGGGCGCGGCGTGTTCGCCTGCGTCAAGTCGTGGGCGAGATATGCGTCCCTGTGGACGGCGAGTCAAGGTTGGTCCGGGCGGGCCTTGCCGGCGCCGGGCCGTTGGGGCACGGTTGCCGGCAGGGACTCCACCGGAGCCGGGCATGTTCAAGTTCCTCGTCGTCGCCGTGGCGGCCCTGGGCCCGCCCATCGCGCTGTTGCGCTGGTTCGTGGCGAGCGACCGTTTCCCGCAGCGGCCGGACCGCATCCTGGGCGCCTTCTGGCTGGGGACGCTCATCGCCCCCGCCATGGGCTTCCTGATGCCGCTCAGGGTGCTGTGGGCGGGCCATCCCGACCCCGCCGTGGCCGCCCTGCGGGATGCCTTTTTCGGGGCCGCGCTGCCGGAAGAGGGCCTGAAATGGCTGGTGCTGTGGTTCTACGCCGCGCGCCGCGGGCTGCTGCGCGATCCCATGGACGGGGTGGTCTTCGGCGCCACGGCGTCGCTGGGATTCGCCGCCGCCGAGAACCTCATGTACGTGATGATGGCCCCCGACTGGCTGGCCACGGCCGCCCAGCGCGGCCTCACCGCCGTGCCGGCGCACGCCGCCGCCGGTGTCATCATGGGCACCCATCTCGGCCTCGCCGCCCTGGAGCCGTCGCGACGGGCGCGGCACGTCGCCCTGTCCTTCCTGGCGCCGGTGGCCCTGCACGGCCTCTACGACTGGCCGCTTCTCACCATGCGGGCGGCCGTGGCGCGCGGGCTGTTCCCGTCGGGGCCGTTCCAGACGGCCATGTACGCCGCCGTGGTGGTGGTGCTGGTGGCGGGCTTCCTGCGCGCGCGCCACCTCTTCCGCCGGGCGCGCGCGGCGCAGGCGGCGCGCCTGCGCCCGGGGCCGTGGGGCGGTCCGCCGGCGAATGACGACGGCCGTTAAGGGTTGATCAGCCACGGACGACGTTCACCAGGATGGCCGTGGTGAGGGGAAAACAGAGGGTCACCCCCGCCGCTGAACAAGGATGTCGCCGGGCAGGCGGCCCGGCCCGAGTCGCCACGGGGCCGGACGGACGCACGCCCCGTCCCTGGGGGAGGACGGGGCGTGCTGAAGGAGGAGCGGAGCCCTGGCCGTGAGGCGTGCGAGGGGGAATATGGTAGGGTCTCCGGGCGCTCCTCCCATTCCGGGGCGTCAAAAGCCGAAGGCTTCCGCGCCGCTTGTTCACACTTGTTAACATCGGCCCGCGGCCCGCGCAAGGACAAAATGGGCGGCGTTTTGTTGCGCTGCAACACCCTGCGTCATGCGGCGCACGCATAGGGGGCTTTCGGGATTTTCTTTGGTCCGTCCTGCCGCGCCCGGCTACAAAAACAGGGTGCTTGCTGCAATGCAGCAGCGGCGTTGGCCCCCCAACGCGCACGGTCCGGGCCCCTGTGTCCGGACAGGGTCTCCCGACCCGGACGTCTCCCAGACGTGAAAGCCTCCCTGTTGTTCCCCCGGGCGTCCGCGTCCGGGGGCTTTTTTTCAGGTATTCCGCGTTCGCCTCACCGTCCGCCACAGCCCGTAGGCGCTGATGAGGGCCCACAGGGTCTCAATGAGCACGGAGGCGAAATTGAAATTGAAGGACAGGGAGACCAGGATCAAAAGGGAGCCCGTCATGTTCATGAGACTGTAAACGGGGTTCCGGCTGCCCAGCTTCTCCGCCTGCAAAAGAAAATAGGCCAGGAGAATCAGGAATACGCCGGCCGAGCCGATGATATCGGCGACGGGAATGCCGGTCGCACCGTCAACGGGAAACATCATACTCCCGGGCCCGGCCACTCATGTACATTTCGCCGATGCTCACCACGGTCTGCGTGTGATCCGAATCCATGGCGATATAATAATCGAGGTTGTTCCGGGGCAGCCATTCCACCGCGATTCGTTCGCTTACGTTGCTGACGTTGTAGATGACGACCTCGGTGTAGAACAAAAAGAGATCGTCGGGGACCAGAAAGAAACGTACCTGCCCCGAGTGAAAGCCGTGTTCATCAATGTAGGTTTTGATGTGCCCCCGGGATTCCTTGGTGTCCGGCAGGAAATACACATAATGATTGCCCTGGGCAAGATTGTGCTCAACGGCCTTGTAAAGCTCCCCGTAGCGGCGCTCACCGTTGACGTTTTCAACTTTCACGTCGTTTTCCAGGGTTTTCGTGAACACCCAGGTGTTCCGCGAGCCGAACTCCATGGTCCGGAGATAGTGGTCATTCACCACCCATCCCAGTTGCTGGGCATTAATGAAATCCTTGAGATCCTTGATCTTGCTGTCGATCTCGGCCTGTTTGCCCACCCGGAAGAACAGGGCGCTGATGAAGATAACGATGAAAACCAGGGCAAAAGATCCCAGGGCGGCGAGCACCATGGTATTCGGGTCGAAATGTTGCTCTTTCACCCAGTTCAGAATCTGGGCGAGCAGCAGGACGCCCAGATAATAAAGACCGATAACGAGCGGATGGCTGAAAAAACGGCGCATCCACTGGCCGGTCCCACTGGAGTCTTTGACGGTATCGAGGGCCATGGCGTCTCCCCGGAGCCGTTAACACATGAGGAGCAGGGATGCCGGCGGCACCCGTTATCCGTTAAAACGGGACCGCCTTATAGCACAATGTGCAGCCCATGTCCCGGCGCGTTACGACCGCGGCGATAAACGCCGGAAGGGGTAAAGGCACCGGGCAACAAGGCCCCGCAAAACAGGACCCCCTCCCGTGGGAGGGGGTCCTGGCAGGGGCAGGGAAGGGGAGAGGGCGATCAGAAGGGGTAGACGATGTCGAACATCTGCTGGCCCCAGCCGGGCTGCTGGACGTTCGACAGGGTGCCGCGCCCGCCGTAGGCGATGCGGGCCTCGGCGATCTTGCTGGAATCCACGGTGTTGCTGTTGGAGATGTCCTGCGGCCGCACCACGCCGGAGACGATGATGTTGCGCATCTCGTGGTTCACCCGCACCTGCTGGCGGCCGAAAAGCGACAGGTTGCCGTTGGGCAGCACCTGGGTGATGACCGCCGCCACCGTGCCGCTCACGTCC
>CAJXLG010000080.1 GCA_913055885.1 uncultured Rhodospirillales bacterium | reverse complement strand
TTCCCCGGCCCCATCGCCCAGACCCCGCCGGCCTATTCCGCCGTGAAGGTGGACGGCCGCCGCGCCTACGACGTGGCGCGCAACGAAGGGGAGCCGACCCTGGCCCCGCGCGAGGTGCTGATCGACGCCCTGCGCCTGGAAGGCGCGCCGGACGCGGATCACGCGACGTTCGTGGTGCGGGCCGGCAAGGGGGCGTACATGCGCAGCCTCGCGCGCGATCTTGCCCGTGCACTGGGCACGGTCGGGCATCTGTCGGCGCTCAGGCGCACGGTGGTCGGCCCCTTCACCGAAAACCAGGCGATTTCCCTGGATCAACTGGGCGCATTAGGGCATGATGCGCCCTCTTCCGAGCACTTCCTTCCCGTCGAGGCGGCGCTGGACGACATCCCGGCCCTGACCTTGACGGAAGCCGAGGCCCGCCGCCTCAGAAGCGGCCAGGCCCTTCCCGCCCTGCCCCTGGCCCAGCGGGTGCCGCGCGGCACCGTGCAGCCCGGGGCCACGGTGCGGGCCATGGGCGACGGCCGCCTGGTGGCGTTGGCCCGGATCGAGGGCGGCGAAGTCCGCCCGGTGCGTGTCATGAACCTGTAGACAATGGGGTAGAACCAAGATGTCGATCACAGCGGAACGCAAGCAGGAGATCGTGGAGAACTTTGCCACCAAGCCGGGTGACACGGGTTCCCCGGAGGTGCAGGTGGCGCTTCTCACGGAACGCATTACCAATCTCACGGAACACCTCAAGGTCCACAAGAAGGACCTCCATTCGCGCCGTGGCCTGCTGCTGATGGTGGGCCAGCGCCGCCGGCTGCTCGACTATCTCAAGCGCAAGGACCAGGGCCGCTACAGCGACCTCATTAAGCGCCTCGGCCTGCGCAAATAGCGGCGATCCTCTCCCGGCCGGTGGGCCAGGGCTGGACCCTGCTCCCGGCCGGGCGGGCCCCGCGCTTCGACCGAACGAGAAGGTTACCGACAGATGTTCGATATTCACCGCAAGGAACTGGAGTGGGGGGGCCGCCCCCTCACGCTGGAAACGGGCCGTGTGGCACGCCAGGCGGATGGCGCCGTCATGGTCTCCTATGGCGACACCGTGGTGCTGTGCACCGCCGTCGGCGCCAAGGAGGCCCGCCCGGACATTGATTTCATGCCGCTGACGGTGCACTACCAGGAAAAGGCGTTCGCCGCCGGCAAGATCCCGGGCGGTTTCCTGAAGCGCGAGGGCCGGCCCTCGGAGAAGGAGACCCTCACCTCGCGGCTCATCGACCGTCCCATCCGGCCGCTTTTCGCCAAGGGCTTCACCAACGAGGTGCAGGTCATCTGCACGGTGCTCTCCCACGACATGGAGAACGATCCCGACGTGCCGGCCATGATCGGCGCCTCGGCGGCGCTCACCCTGTCGGGCGTGCCCTTCAAGGGGCCCATCAGCGGCTGCCGCGTCGGCGTCATCAACGGTGAATACGTCCTCAACCCGCGGGTCGATGAGGTCGCCCTGAGCGATCTGGATCTTGTCGTGGCGGGCACGCGGGAAGGCGTCCTGATGGTGGAATCGGAGGCCAGCGAGCTGTCCGAGGAGACCATGCTGGGCGCCGTCATGTTCGGCCACGAGGAGAACCAGCGGGTGGTCAACGCCATCGTCGAGCTGGCCGAGGAAGCCGCCAAGGCGCCCTGGGCCGTGCCCGAGCCGCCGGCGGAGCTGGAGGGCCTGCGCGCCCGCGTCCGCGAACTGGCCGGGGAACCGTTGCGCCAGGCCTATCAGGAGGGCGAGAAGCTTGCCCGCCAGGACAAGGTGAGCCAGGCCAAGAACCAGGCCCTGGCGACGCTGGAGGAAGAGGGCTGGGACACCAGCCTCGCCCCGGGCGTGCTCAAGGACCTGGAGGCGGAACTGGTGCGCCAGGGCATCCTGGACACGGGCAAGCGCATCGACGGGCGCACCACGGACACCATCCGCCCCATCCAGAGCGAGGTGGGCGTCCTGCCCCGGGCGCACGGCAGCGGCCTGTTCACCCGCGGCGAGACCCAGGCCCTCGTGGTGGCCACCCTGGGCACCGGCTCCGACGAGCAGGTGATGGACGCCCTGGAAGGCGAATACCGCGAGCACTTCCTGCTGCACTACAACTTCCCGCCCTATTCCGTGGGCGAAGCGGGCCGCTTCGGGCCGCCGGGCCGCCGCGAGGTGGGCCACGGCAAGCTGGCCTGGCGCGCCATCCACCCCGTGCTGCCCAGCAAGGAGGACTTCCCCTACACCATCCGGGCCGTTTCCGAGATCACGGAATCCAACGGCTCCTCCTCCATGGCCACGGTGTGCGGCACGTCCCTGGCCCTGATGGACGGCGGCGTTCCCATGCCGCGGCCGGTGGCCGGTGTCGCCATGGGCCTCATCAAGGACAATGACCGCTTCGCCGTCCTGTCGGACATCCTCGGCGACGAGGACCACCTGGGCGACATGGATTTCAAGGTGGCGGGCACGAACCAGGGCGTCACGGCCCTGCAGATGGACATCAAGATCACCTCCATCACCCGCGAGATCATGCAGACGGCGCTGGAACAGGCCCGCCAGGGCCGCATGGACGTTCTCGACGAGATGGGCCGGGCCATCGGCGGCGCCCGCGAGGGCCTTTCCGACTACGCCCCGCGCATCGAGACCTTCTCCATCCCCAAGGAGAAGATCGGCGACATCATCGGCCCCGGCGGCAAGATCATCCGCGAGATCTGCGAGGTCACGGGCGCCAAGGTGGACGTCGAGGACGACGGCACCGTCAAGGTGGCCGCCGCCGACAGCAGCGTCATCGAAGCCGCCACCTCCTGGATCCGCAACATCGTCGCGGAGCCGGAAAAGGACGTCATCTATGACGGCAAGGTGGTCAAGACGGTGGACTTCGGCGCCTTCGTCAACTTCCTGGGCTCGCGGGACGGCCTGGTCCACATCAGCGAGCTGACGGCCAGCCGCGTCCAGAACGTCACGGATGTGGTGAACGTCGGCGACTTGGTGAAGGTGAAGGTCATCGGCTTCGACGACCGCGGCAAGGTGAAGCTGTCCATGCGCCAGGTGGACCAGCAGAGCGGCGCCGACCTGGGCCCGAGCGACCAGAAGGGCGGCGGCAAGAAGGGGGCGTAGGCCGCCTTGGACCTGCCGCCCGTCATCGGGCATCGCGGGGCCGCCGCCCGGGCGCCGGAGAACACGGTGCCCGGCTTCCGGCGGGCCGCCGCCGACGGCGCGGGGTGGGTGGAAGCCGACGCCCGCCTTACCGCCGACGGCGCCGTGGTCCTTCTGCACGATTCGACGCTGGACCGCACCACGAACGGCAGCGGCGCCCTTGCCCGGGCGCCGCTTGCTGCTGTCCGGGCCCTCGACGCGGGCGCCTGGTTCGATGCCGCCTCCGCCGGCACGCCCGTGCCCACGCTGGCGGAAGCGGTGGCCGCCTTGACGGGGCTTGGGCTCGGCCTCAACCTCGAACTCAAGCCGGTGACGGGCGGGGAACGCGCGCTGGCCCGGGCCGTCGTCGAGGTCCTGGCGGCGGCCTGGCCGCCCCGCCGGCCGCCGCCCCTGGTGGCCAGTTTCGAGCCGGCGGCGCTGGCGGAAATGGCGGCCCTTGCGCCGTCGCTGCCGCGCGGGTACCTGACGCGGGGCGGGGGCGGCTGGCGCAACGCCGCGGCCCGGCTTGGCTGCGCCACGGTGCACATGCGCGTTGACGCCTTGACGCCGCGCCTGGTGGCGGCCATCCGGTCGGCGGGGTATCCCGTGGTGGCGTGGACGGTGAACGACCCCGACACCGCGCGCCACCTGTGGGACGCCGGCGTGATGTCCGTCATCACGGACGACCCCGGCGCCCTGACAAAGCCGGCGCACGGAGCCATATAGGGGTGCGAAGGGGGAACGCAGCAACAACGGGCCGCGCACAGACGGCCATGGAGCGAAAGCCGTGAAGCCACTGAAGCCCATGACCATTTCCGGCCGCGAGGTGCTGCCCCTGGTGGAAGGGGGCAAGGGCATCGCCGTGTCCAACGGGGAAAGCGCCGGCGCCTGGGCCGCGGCCGGCGCCGTGGGGACCTTTTCCGCCGTCAATGCCGACAGCTACGACGCCGACGGGAACCGGGTGCCCATGATCTACACGGGCACGACGCGGACGGAACGCCACCGTGAGCTCGTCGCCTACGGCATCGCCGGCGGCATCAACCAGGCCCGCATGGCCCATGACGTGAGCGGCGGCGCCGGCCGCATCCACATGAACGTGCTGTGGGAGATGGGCGGCGCCGAGGCGGTGCTGGAAGGCGTCCTGCAGGGCGCGCGTGGCCTGATCCACGGCGTCACGTGCGGCGCCGGCATGCCCTACCGGGTGGCCCAGATCGCGGCGCGCCACGGGGTCTATTACTATCCCATCGTCTCCTCGGTGCGCGCCTTCAAGGCCCTGTGGAAGCGGTCGTACAGCCGGGTCGCCGACCTTCTCGGCGGCGTGGTCTACGAGGACCCGTGGCTCGCCGGCGGCCACAACGGCCTCAGCAACACGGACGCCCCCGCCGAGCCGGAAGCCCCCTACGGCCGCGTTCGCGCGCTGCGCGACGCCATGCGCGAGATGGGTCTCGGGGAAACGCCCATCTTCATGGCCGGCGGCGTGTGGAATCTCCAGGAGTGGTCGGACTGGATCGACAACCCGGAACTCGGCCCCATCGCGTTCCAGCTCGGCACGCGGCCGCTCCTGACCCGCGAGAGCCCCATTCCCGATTCCTGGAAGGCGCGCCTCCCCCGGCTCCAGAAGGGCGACGTGGTGCTGCACCGCTACAGCCCCACGGGCTTCTACGCCTCGGCCGTGCGCAACGCCTTCCTGCGCGAGCTGGAGGCCCGCAACGAGCGCCAGATTCCCTATGCCCGGGCGGCGGACGACACCCACACGGCGCCCCTCGAAGTGGGCCAGCGCCGGCGCGTCGTGTACGTGACCCCGGCCGACGCCGAAAAGGCCGAGGCGTGGCGGGCCGAGGGCTACACCAGCACCATGCGCACGCCGGATGACACGCTGATCTTCATTACGCCCGACAAGGCGACGGAGATCGTCACCCATCAGCAGGAATGCATGGGCTGTCTGTCGGCGTGCCTGTTCTCCAACTGGAACCAGGCCCAGGACGGCACCACCGTCAAACGCCCCGACCCGCGCTCCTTCTGCATCCAGAAGACGCTCCAGAACATCGCGCACGGCGGCGACGTGGACCACGAACTCATGTTCGCCGGCCACAACGTTTACCGTTTCGGCGAGGACCCCTTCTATGCCGACGGCTTCGTGCCCACGGTGCAGCAGCTCGTGGACCGGCTCCTGACCGGCGCCTGACGGTGTAGAACGGCCGCAAACCCTTGAATCGTTCGGGTTTGCAGACAACGTGCCATGAGTGTACGTTGGCAACCGGCGGCGCCGGGGGGATCGCCGCGTCGCACGAGGTGGAAGCAAGGCCCATGAACAACAACCATCGCCCCTACAGCCACATCGTGGACCGTCTGCGCAACGCGGGCCTCCGGCCGACGCGCCAGCGCATGGCCCTCGCCCGCATCCTGTTCGACGGCGGCCAGCGCCACTTGACGGCGGAGCAGCTCCACGCCGAGGCGCTGCAGGACAACGTCCGGGTGTCCCTGGCGACGGTCTACAACACCCTTCACCAGTTCACCAGCGCCAATCTGTTGCGCGAGATCGTGGTGGAGCCCGGGCGCTCCTACTTCGATACCAACACCGACGAGCACCATCACTTCTTCAACGAGACCTCGGGCCGCCTGGAGGATATTCCGCCGGGCGCCATCGATGTGCCCCAGGTGCCGGAACCGTCGGACGGCTCCGACGTGCGCCGTGTGGACGTTATCGTGCGCACGCGCGACCCGCGGCAATCCTGACCATCACGGCGTTCAGGGCGTTTTCCGACCGGACAGGATCGGAAAACGCGATCAGGGCGCGACGGCGCCCCGTCGCGGTCAGGGACGCAAGCCTGCGTGGCGACTGAACGGAAAATGCTTTAGTCGAAGGTCTCCCCCGACAGCACGCCCCACAGGGCGTCGCGCGTCACCCAGCCGGCATGATCGCCCGCCTTCGCCCGGCAGTAAGCGCCGCCGTCTTCCGGACAGCTTTCCAGGGTGACGATCACGCCCCGCTCCAGACGGGCGACGGCGGCGGCGTCGCCGTCGGCCTCCGCCCGCAACCGGATGCCGTCCCCGGTGACGAGGCCGGTACGACGGCCCGAAAGCATGCTCACGTGGATCCACCCGGTGGTGCCCTCGGCGTCCTTCACCTTGCGCCAGTTGTCGTAGGTCTCGACGACCTTAACGGGCAGGCCGCGCCGTTTGTACACCCATTCCACCGGATAGCGCACGCCGGGGCCCGCGCGCATGTTCACCTCGTCGGCGCGCAGGGAGACGAAACGGGGCACGGGCGCAGCCTGGGCCTGGGGCGCCAGCAGGCCGATGAGGGAAACCGCGGCGATAAAGCGTTTCAGCATGGGGGCTTTGTCCGGTGTGCAGGGCTCCCGGGACGGGGCCCGGTGAACGGCCGGATTATAGGCGCGTCTCCGGTATGGCGGTCAAGTGCCCGGGCTGGCGGGCGCTGGACATGGCCGCACCATCCTGGTATGGGCCAGCACAGGGACGTTACGGGAGGTGGTTGATGGCCCAGAAAAAGCCGGTGGTGGTCGTAACGCGGCGGTTGCCGGAAAGCATCGAGACCCGCCTGATGGAGCTCTTCGATGCCCGTCTGTCGGAAAACGACGAGCCCATGAGCCGGGCCGAGCTCATCGAGGCGGTGAAGACGGCGGACGTGCTGGTGCCCACCCTGACGGATCGCATCGATGCCGGCATCCTGGCCCACGCCGGGCCGCAGTTCCGGCTCATCGCCAATTTCGGCACGGGCGTGGACCACATCGACCTGGCCGCGGCGCGCCAGCGCAACATCACCGTGACCAACACGCCGGACGTCCTCACCGAGGACACGGCGGACATGACCATGGCCATGATCCTGGCCGTCCCGCGCCGTCTGGCGGACGGCATGAAGACCATCGAGAGCGGCGAATGGACGGGCTGGAGCCCCATGCAGCTCCTGGGGCACCGCATCTGGGGCAAGCGCCTGGGCATCGTCGGCCTGGGCCGCATCGGCCACGCGGTGGCGCGCCGGGCGCGCGGCTTCGGCATGGCCGTCCACTACCACAACCGCCGCCGCGTCCACCCCGACACGGAAGCGGAGCTGGAGGCCACCTACTGGGAAAGCCTGGACCAGATGCTGGCCCGCATGGACGTCATCTCCGTCCACTGCCCGCACACGCCGGCCACCTATCACCTGCTGTCGGCGCGGCGGCTGAAGCTCCTGCAGCCCAAGGCCTATGTGGTGAACACGGCGCGCGGCGAGGTCATCGACGAGAACGCCCTCACCCGCATGCTGGAGCGCGGCGAGATGGCGGGCGCCGCCCTCGACGTGTTCGAGAACGAGCCGGCCATCAACCCCAAGCTGGCGCGGATGGACAACGTGCTGCTTCTGCCGCACATGGGCTCGGCCACCATCGAGGGCCGTGTGGAGATGGGCGAGAAGGTCATCATCAACATCAAGACCTTCGTGGACGGCCACACGCCGCCCGACCGGGTGCTGGACGCGTTGTTGTAGGGAAGGCGGCGGCGTGAGTCGCGGCGTTATTGGCCGGGCCCCTGGATGAAGGCGGTGACGATTCCCAGGGCGGAGGTCCCCACCAGGGCCGTGCCGATCCACGCCTGATCCAGCGCGGCGCACACCACAGCGCCGATGATCATCAGGACGGCCACGACGAAACCGAAAATCTGGCCGCGGCTCACTTCCTTCTGCGCCTTGGCCTCCCAGGCAATGCGGTGGTCTTCCTGTTTTTCCGTGAGAGTCAGGATACGGTCGGCCGCGCCCGGCAAAGTCTGCTCGTAGCCATCGAACACTTCCGGCGGCGGAAGGGGCCCCTTGAATGTGGCCCGCTGAAACGCCAGACGGGACGCCGTATCACGGCCTTCCGCCCCGCTGCCCATGGGGGTATCCGCTTCGGGCTCCGTCTGGTCGGCCCGATCGGCGGCCGGTGGCGTCGCTGCCGGTCTATCCGGATGTGGATGGCCGTTCGTCATCGTACTGGCGAATCGCCTTCCACATGTCCTGCCCGACCTGCTCCACATCCCCCTTCAGGCCACGCCCCTGGTACGTGAGGGGATGCCGGCGCGCGGGCCACAGATGAATCAGGGCCCCGAAGCCGTCGAGAAAACCTTTCCCGTAATTGCGATTGAGCGCCCGCCCTGCCTCACGGAGTGTATTAAGGGCGCGCAGACTGACTGATCCACGGCTCATGATAGCCACGCTTGCGTTGTGTCGGGGCATCCAGGACGCCGGTTCCGGAAAGGGACTATGAGCCATCAACTGGCCCCGTACAACCCTTTTTGCCACCGACAGGCCGCCCTTCGGGACTGGCCCCCGCCCCCGCTTTCCTGCTAGAACCTTTCCCGTGAAGGAACACGGAAGGCACGCGCCCATGCGCACGGCGGAAGCGACCCGCACCACCCGCGAGACGGACATCCGCGCCGACGTGACCCTGGACGGCACGGGCACGGCCGACGTCCGGACGGGGGGGGGGTTCCTCGATCACATGCTGGACCAGGTGGGCCGCCACGGCGGCATGGACCTGACCCTACGGGCGTCGGGCGACCTGGACGTCGATGCCCACCACACCACCGAGGATGCCGGCCTGGTGCTGGGCACGGCCGTCAGCCGCGCCCTGGGCGACCGGCGCGGCATCCGGCGCTACGGCCACGCCCTCATTCCCATGGACGAGACCCTGGCGCGCGTGGTGGTGGACCTCTCGGGCCGGCCCTACCTGGTGTGGCGGGTGGCCTTCCCGCAGGACCGGCTGGGCGGCATGGACACGGAGCTGTTCCGCGAATGGTTCCAGGCCTTCGCCCAGACGGCCGGGGCCACCCTGCATGCCGAGGTGCTCTACGGCACCAACGCCCACCACATGGCGGAAGGGCTGTACAAGGCCCTGGCCCGGGCCCTGCGGGACGCCGTGGCCCTGGACGCGGCGGCCGGTGACGCCGTGCCCTCCACCAAGGGCAGCCTGGGGGAGGCGGGGACGTGACCGTCGCCATCATCGATTACGGCAGCGGCAACCTGCGCTCGGCCGCCCAGGCCTTCGAGCGGGCGGCCGGCGAGGCCGGCGGCGGAACGATCGTGCGCGTCACGGCCGATCCCGACGTGGTGCGCCATGCCGACCGGGTGGTGCTGCCGGGCGTGGGCGCCTTCGCCGACTGCAAGCAGGGCCTCGACGCCCTCGACGGCATGACCGATGCCCTGGAAGAGGCGGTGATCCGGAACGGCCGGCCCTTCCTGGGCATCTGCGTGGGCATGCAGCTCATGGCGGAACGCGGTCGCGAATACGGCACCACGCCCGGGCTGGGCTGGATTCCGGGCGAGGTGGTGCCGATGGCGCCCGCGGACCCGTCCGTCAAGGTGCCGCACATGGGCTGGAACGCCCTGGACTTCCGCGAGCCGCGCCACCCCGTCCTGGCGGGGCTGGCGCCCGGGGCGCACGCCTATTTCGTCCACGGCTACCACCTCGTCTGCCACGACCAGGACCACGTGAAGGCCACCGTGGACCACGGCGGCCCCGTGACGGCCGTGGTGGGGCGGGACAACCTGATGGGCACCCAGTTCCATCCGGAAAAGAGCCAGGCGGTGGGGCTTTCCGTGATCGCCCGCTTCCTGGCCTGGACCCCGTAGGGAGGCGGCAAGGATGATCCTCTATCCCGCCATCGACCTCAAGGACGGCCGGTGCGTGCGGCTGCTCCGGGGGGCGATGGACCAGGCCACGGTGTTCAACGACGATCCGGCCGGACAGGCACGGGCCTTCGCCGCCGCCGGCTGTGAATGGCTGCACGTGGTGGACCTCAACGGCGCTTTCGCCGGCCGTCCCGTCAACGCCGACGCCGTGGAAAACATCCTGGCCGCCGTGGACCGGCCGGTGCAGCTCGGTGGCGGCATCCGCGACCTGGCGACGGTGGACGCCTGGCTGGAACGCGGCGTGGCCCGCGTGGTGCTGGGCACGGCGGCCCTGCGCGATCCCGACCTGGTGGTCGAGGCGTGCCGGCGCTGGCCGGGCCGCATCGCCGTGGGCATCGACGCCCGCGACGGCCGCGTCGCCGTGGAGGGCTGGGCGGAGACCAGCGAGATGCCGGCGCGCCACCTGGCGGCCCGGTTCGAGGACGCCGGCGTTGCCGCCCTCGTCTACACGGACATTGACCGCGACGGCATGATGGAAGGCGCCAATGTCGAGGCCACGGCGGCCCTTGCGGAGGCGGTTTCCATACCGGTTATCGCCTCGGGCGGCGTGGCGTCGCTCGATGACCTGAAGGCCCTCGGGGCGCGTGCCGACGCCGGCATCGCCGGGGTCATCGTGGGGCGCGCCCTGTACGACGGCCGCATCATCCTGGAAGACGCGCTCGGCGCGCTGGCGGAGGGCTGACCATGCTCAAGACCCGCATCATTCCCTGCCTGGATGTGAAGGACGGCCGCGTCGTCAAGGGCGTCAACTTCGTCGGCCTGCGCGACGCCGGCGACCCGGTGGAGCAGGCCCGCGTCTATGACGCCGAGGGCGCCGACGAGCTGTGCTTCCTGGACATCACCGCCAGCCACGAAAACCGCGACACCATCTACGACGTGGTGGCGCGCACGGCGGAGGCCTGCTTCATGCCCCTCACCGTGGGCGGCGGCGTGCGCACGGTGGAGGACGTGCGCAAGCTCCTCCTGGCCGGGGCGGACAAGGTCTCCATCAACACGGCGGCGGTGAAGAATCCCGACTTCGTGCGCCAGGCGGCGGAAAAGTTCGGTACCCAGTGCATCGTGGTGGCCGTGGACGCCAAGTCCGTGGGCCCCGACAAATTCGAGATCTTCACCCACGGCGGCCGCCACGAGACGGGCCTGGACGCCGTGGACTGGGCGAAATACATGGCCGACCTGGGGGCCGGCGAGATCCTGCTCACCTCCATGGATCGCGACGGCACCAGGGGGGGCTTCAACATCC
>CAJXLG010000079.1 GCA_913055885.1 uncultured Rhodospirillales bacterium | reverse complement strand
GCGACTTGGCAGGGGTACCGCTATCTTTTCGCCCACCTCCAACAACTGGCCCGATCCCGGGTTGCGCAGCCGGGATCGGAACAGGGAGACTGGCGTGGCCGCTTCAGGATGGTCCATGCCAAGGCCAGCGGCGTCCCGGCGGAAACCGAGGATTTCGTCAGCAACGCATACAGCCTGTGGACAGAAACCCTTTATGACGAAATACCCCCATCGGACAAGGCGGAAACGGAAAAGGACATTCCCGGGGAAACGGAGGTGTTCTCTTTCGACCAGAGGCAGGAAGAGGCGCCCCACTACCCCGTGACCATCCTGCGGAACGAACGGCTGGAACGCCTTGATCCGCTGGCCGGCTGGCACCCGGCCCTGGAAAGAGCCACCAACGAAGCCTTCGGCGAGGCTTTCGACCTTCTGGCCGACCTGCTGGATGCGGGCAATTCCGGAGAGGACGGCCGTGGCTGACGAGACACCCCCGGCGGAAGCCATCCGGGCCGCGCTGGCGGAGATTCCGGAGACCGTGGCTCATGATAGTGCCGAGCCACCACGGCCCGGCCATGTCTACGTGGTGCCGGGACACGAGAAGGCTCTGAATCCGGAAAGCCCCGTTGTCGTGGGGGATCGAGGTACGGGCAAGACTTTCTGGAGCGCCGCCCTGGCCGATCCGACGCTCCGAGAGCATCTGATTGCCCCGCAGTTCCGCCGGCTCAAGTTGGAATCCTGCGACGTAAGCTGGGGGCATGCCAGTACGCCACAGGAAGGGTATCCCTCCCGCAAGAACCTGCACCATCTGCGTGGCAAGGGCTGGACGGAGGAAGATATCTGGCGCGCCGTCATCCTTTATCATCTGGCCCCCGTTACCGGCGAACCGCTTCCGGGGGGGCAATGGGCTGACCGGGTTGCCTTCGTTGCCAAGGATCCGGAGGGAGAAGAGCGGATTTTGCGCGCGGCCGATGAGGCGCTTGTCGCCCGGGGGAAGCGGCACATGATCGTCTTCGATGCCCTGGACCGCCTTGGCCCGGACTGGCGCACCATCCGGGACTTGGTAGGCAGCCTCCTGCGCGTATGTCTGGACCTCAGGGGATACAGGGCCATCCGTCCCAAGCTTTTCATGCGGCCGGACATGTGGGAAGACAGGGCCCTGTGGACCTTCCCCGATGCCTCCAAGCTGCATCACGGGCGGGTAACCCTGGAATGGCGCTCTGTGGACTTATACGGATTGCTGTGGCATTGGCTCGCCAACAACGAGCAATCCGGCCACGCTTTCCGGAATTGGGCGGCCCGGGCACACGGCGTGACGTTCAAGGAATACTGGGTCAATGGCCAGGTCGTTCATGAAACGGGAAATGAACTCAAAGCCGATGATAAACGACAGGCGACGCTGTTCGCCTATATTGCGAGCCCCTATATGGGCCGGGATCGTCGGCGCGGCAAAACGTATACCTGGGTGCCCACCCATCTAGCCGATGCCAAGGGGCGCGTTAGCCCCAGAAGCTTCCTGATTGCCTTAAGGCATGCGCAAGAAAAGACGCAAGAGGATGGCCGCCCCGGCATCCTTCATTATGAGGGTATCAAGAAGGGCGTTCAGGAAGCCTCCCGTATCCGCCGAGAAGAACTCCAGGAAGATTACCCTTGGATCGATAATGTCCTGGAAGCACTTCGCGGTACGACGGTCCCCCTTCCCGAAGGAGAAGCCAAGCGTCGGTGGGACACCGACATCAAGGAAACCGTGCTGGCTCCGGCGCGGAACGATCGGGAAACGGATAATCCCGTCCCCCCGCATGCGCTGGAGGGATTGAGGGAAGAGGATGATTGGGCAGACGCCCTGATCGAGGTCCTGGTAGATATCGGGGTTATGTACCGTCTATCGGACAGACGCCTGAATATTCCTGACCTCTTCCGGATACCTTTCGGCATCGGTCGCAAGGGTGGCGTCAAGGCCATCCGTTGATCCTGCCGGCTTCTTCCTGAAGGGCGGGAGTTTGGCTGTCCGGCGCCCCTTTTACCGGCAGCTTTTGAGCTGAGCGGCAAGGCGCGGGGCGGGATTTGCCCGCAAAACGCGTAATGCCCGCGCCGCCGCCTTGTGCTCTAATGCGCCGGCGGTTGCGGTTTCGGGGGGGCCATGCTGCACCGGATGATCTCCCGCCTGGGCGTGAAGATGGCGGCCGCCTTCGCCCTGGTGATGCTCCTGGCGGCGGCGGCGCTCATCGCCGTGTCCACGGACCTTGCCGTGTCCCTCGGCGAGCAGGCGGCCGACCGGGGCGCCCACGCCCTGCGCGTCCAGGCCCACGGTGCGCTGCAACGCACCACGCGCCAGCAGACCGAACGCTACGGCGCCCTGTTCGGGCGCACCGCCGCCCTGAGCCGCATCATGGCGGGGCGCGCCGCCGACCTGCTGGCGATGCCGGCGCGCCCCGGCGCCGAGCCGGCACTGCATCCCGCCGACAGCAGGGCCATGCTGACCAACGGTCCCGACGCCCCGGCCTCCGTGGTCTATTTCGGCGGCCGCGCCATGCCGGCGGCGACCCGCCGCGTCCTGGCCCGTCTGGCTCCCCTGGATCCGCTGCTGCGGCGCGCCCGGCAGGAGGCCTACTCCGCCCGCGCCGCGTGGTTCAGCAGCGTCCGGCCCTTCGTGCGCTACGCCCCCAACCTGCCGCTGATCGACGAACTGCCCAAGGGCTTCGACGGCCGCGAGGGGCGCTACTACCGCGTGGCCGCGCCGGACAACAATCCCGGGCGGAAGACCCGGTGGACGGAGGTGTACCAGGACCCCGCCGGCCAGGGCCTCATGGCCAGCGTCGCCACCCCCGTCTACGGGCCGGACGACACCTTCCGGGGCGTGGCGGGCATCGACGTCACCCTGAACGCCATGGTGGAACGCCTGCTGGAACGCCAGCGCACCACCCTGGGCGGCGAGACCATCCCGGCGGACGCGGCCTTCAGCTTCCTGGTGGACGACCGGGGCCGGCTCATCGCCTTCCCGCCCGACCGCCTGGGCGCCTTCGGCCTGGATGCGCCGGCCGACCTGGCGCCCGGCGAGAGCCTGGACCACACCCTCCTGGATTCCGACGTCCCGGGCGTCCGGCGCGCCGTGCGCAGCGCCCTGGCGGATGCCGGCCGCGCCGTCACCCGTCTGTCCCTGGACGGCGCCCCCTACCTCCTGGCCACCCACCGCATGCCGGAGACGGGCTGGGTGCTGGGCAACGTGGTGTCGGAGAAGGCCGTCCTGGGCGGCGTGCGCGCCGCGCGGCGGGCCATCGACAGCGACGTGGCCGCCATGACCCGCGACCTGTCGGGCATCACCATCGGGCTGCTGGTGCTCACCCTGCTGGCCGTCACGGGCTACGCCATGGCCTTCCTGGTGCGGCCGCTGCGCACCCTCGCCGGCGCCGCCCGGCGCGTGCGCACCGAGGGGCCGGGCGTCGAGGTGGCCCTGGAGCGCAACGACGAACTGGGCCAGGTGGCCGTCGCCTTCAACGGCATGAGCCGCCACCTGGCGGACCTGGTGGCCGATCTGGAAGGCCGCGTGGCGGCCCGCACCCGGGACCTGGAAGCGGCGCGCGACGAACTGGCGGTGAAGAACGCCGAGCTGGAACGCACCAACGGCGCCCTCATGGACAGCCTGACGTGCGCCAGCCGGCTCCAGGTGGGCCTGCTGCCCGAGGCCGACGCCACGGTGCCCCTGGACGACCACTTCGTGCTGTGGCGGCCGCGCGACGTGGTGGGCGGCGATCTTTACGTGGCCCGGGACACGGCCAACGGCCTGTACCTGGGCGTCATCGACTGCACCGGCCACGGCGTGCCCGGCGCCCTCATGACCATGGGGGCCTACGCCGCCTTCGGCCACGCCCTGGCGCACACGGGCGCCGGCACGCCGGGGGCCGTGCTCACGGAGATGAGCCGCTACATGAACGAAATGCTGACCCAGGGGGCGGCCGGGGCCCTCGACCACGGCCTGGTCATGGGGCTGGTGCGCTGGCAGCCGGGGGCCGACACCCTGGCCTTCGCCGGCGGCGGCATCGACCTGCTGGCCGCCGACCCCGGCGCCGGCGGCACGGACGATCCGGAGGCGGCCGTTGCCACCATCAAGGGCGGACGGGGCGGCCTGGGCCAGCGGCAGCGCGACCCCGGCCGGCCCTTTACCGACCGGACCGTGCCCGTGCCGCCGGGGCGGGCCTTCTACCTGGCGAGCGACGGCTTCACCGACCAGATCGGCGGGCCGCAGGGCATCGCCTTCGGCCCCCGCCGCCTGCGGCGCCTGGCCGGCGGGCAGGCGGGCCGGCCCATGGCCGACCAGAAGGCGGCCTTCGAGGCGGCCCTGGCCGACTGGCAGGGCGACGAGACCCAGCGCGACGACATCACGGTTCTCGCCTTCCGGCCACGCTCGGGGTTAGGATGAGCGGCATGAGACGGATTCTTCGGCACGGCGCGCGGACCGCCGGCGGGCCGGCGCGCCACACGACGGAAAGGCTCCTCGCCGGGCTGGTGCTGGCGTGTGCCGTGCTTGCCGGCCCGCCGGCCCGGGCGGCCGAAGTGGTGCCCGTGGGCGGCTACCAGTTCCCGCCGTTCGTCACCCTGGGGCCCGAGGGCGAGCCCCATGGCGTCACCCTCGACCTCCTCAAGGTGCTCAACGAGCACCAGGACAAGTGGGATTTCCGCTTCGTCCTCACCTCGCCCAGCCGGCGCTACCGCGACTTCAGGGCGGGGCGCTTCGACGTCATCTTCTTCGAGGATCCCGGCTGGGGCTGGCGCGAGCGCGACCTGCCCGTCAAGGCCACCACCCCCTTCCTGGGCGGCGGCGAGGTCTACGTGGCGAAGGCGAAGGAAGGCCGCGACCAGGCCTACTTCGACGCCGTGACGGACAAGCGCCTGGTGGGCGTGCGCGGCTACCACTACGGCTTCGCCGACTTCAAGGCGGACCCCGATCGCCTCAAGGACCGCTTCGACATCGCCCTGGTGAACGGCAACGCCGCCGGCCTGCGCATGGTGCGCAAGGGGCGCGCCGACGTCGCCGTGGTGACCCGCGCCTTCCTGCGCCGCTACCTGGACCGCCACCCGGGGCAGGCGGAGACCTTCCTGGTCTCCGACCGCCTGGATCAGCGCTACCGCCACCGCGCCCTGGTGCGCGAGGGCGCCGACACCATCAGCGCCGCCGCCCTGAACAGGCTGCTCAAGCGCCTGGACCGGGCGGGCGTGCTGCCCGCCCTGTGGCGGCGGCTGGGCCTGATGAAGGCGGAGTGAGGCGGCCATGCCGGAGTCCGCCTCCCCCCTGCGCGGCGGCCGCGCCGGCCTGCTGGTCAAGGTCCTGGCGCTGACGGTGCCGGTCATCGCCGTCATCGTCCTGGTGACCCAGGCGGCGGTGGGCTACGTCACCTACCGCGACCGCCTCGCCGCCCTGGAAAGCCGGGCCCACGCCATGGCCGCCCTGACCGCCGACGCCATCGCCCGGCCCCTGTGGAACATGGACATCCCCCTGGTGCGGCTGCAGCTTGAGGCCCTCGCCAAGGACCCGGCCTTCCGCGCCGTGCGCGTGAGTAACCCGGCGGGCGAGGTGGTGGCGAAACACACCCTGACGACGGGCGGCGGCGCCGGCACCCTTGCCGCCCGCGCCGCCGTGCGGTCGCCGGACGGCGACCAGCGCATCGGCACCGTGCACCTCGCCTTTTCCACGGCGGCCCTGGTGAACACGGCGTGGCGCCAGGCCCTCCTGGGCGCGGGCGCCTTCGCGGTGCTGCTCCTGGGGGTCGGGCTCACCCTGCGTGCGGGTGTCCAGCGCCTGGTGCGCCGGCCCCTGGCGCGCGTCCTTTCGGCCATGGAGCGGGTGGAGCGGAAGGACTGGGCCACCGTCACCTGGCAAAGCAACGACGAACTGGGCAGCCTCGCGGCCGCCTTCAACCGCATGGTGGAGGGGCTGCGCGCCGGCGACGAAGCGAAACGCCTGCTGGCCGAGCTGGAAAAGGCGCAGGCCGAACTGGTGGACAAGAACAGCGAGCTGGAGCGCACCAACGGCGCCCTCATGGACAGCCTGACGTGCGCCAGTCGGCTCCAGACCGCCCTCCTGCCCGATCCGGAGACCCTGGCGCCCCTCGACGACCACTTCGTGCTGTGGCGGCCGCGCGACGTGGTGGGGGGCGATCTGTACCTGGCCCGGCGCACCGCCCACGGCCTGTACCTGGGCGTCATCGACTGCACCGGCCACGGCGTGCCCGGCGCCCTCATGACCATGGGCGCCTACGCCGCCTTCGGCCACGCCGTGGCCCACACGGGCGCCGACACGCCGGCGGCGGTGCTCACGGAGATGGACCGCTACATGGGCCAGATGCTCATCCGCGACGACCCCGACTCCATGGATCACGGCCTGGTCATCGGCCTTGTGCGCTGGCAGCCCGGGGCGACCACCCTGGATTTCGCCGGCGGCGGCATCGACCTCATGACGGCCGACCCCGGCACCGACCCCGCCGACGTCGAGATCGTCAAGGGCGAGCGCGGCGGCCTGGGCCAGCGGCGGCGCGACGCCGGCCGCCCCTTCAGCGACCGCACGGTGAGCGTCCTGCCCGGGCGCGCCTTCTATATGGCGAGCGACGGCTATTTCGACCAGGTGGGCGGCCCCCACGCGCGCGGCTTCGGCCGCCGCCGCTTCCGGCGCGTGGCCGGCGAACAGGCCGGCGCCGCCATGGCCGACCAGGAACAGGCCTTCCGCGCCGCCCTGGCCGACTGGCAGGGCGACGAACCCCAGCGCGACGACATCACCGTGTTCGGCTTCCGGCCCCGGCCGGCCGGCGACGCGTGAAGCCCGGCCCGATTCGCCCCGCCGCGCCGCCGGAGGGGCCGTTTTTTCTCCGGACAAACTTCTAATATTCGCTCATACTCATAGAAAATTTATTCCATTTTCAGGCGCGGAACGCCGCCCCTCCCGCCCGTCCTTTCAGTTACAAGCCCGTGAAGACTGGGCAGTGCCGCCCCTTTACGGGTTCCGGAACGGTATCCGGGTGTCCCATCCTCCGCCCCGGGCGGTTGACGAGCATCAATCCGCCCCGGCGTGGCCCTGCGTCACGCTGTCATCGGACTGCCATCGGCGGTCCGCCCGGGGGGAGGCCCGACACGGGCCGGGCACGATCCTGAACGAGCGAGGAGGGGACTGCACCATGACAGTCACACCACGGTTCCCGAGGGGCCGAATGGCGATCGCCGCCCTGGCCGCCGGCATGTTGCTGGGGACGGGGAACGCGGCCGACGCGGCCGAGCCCATGGCCTACAAGGACATGGAGATCGCCGGCACGCCCATCAAGAACTTTGTCGCCTCGGAGTGCGGCGGCTGCCACCAGCCGCGGCGGACGGGCGCGACGGGGCCCAACATCACCATCAAGCGCCTCACCGAGGGCCTCAAGAACGACGAGGGCGAGTTCAAGACCTCCGAGATCACGGGCAACCCCCTGATGCCCATGAACGAGGAGGCGCTGTTCGCCACCATCAAGCACGGCCGCGCGGGCACCTCCATGCCGGCCTGGGGCACCCAGGACAACCCCGTGGGCACGCCCCTGTCGGACAAGGAGATCCGGGCCGTCAGCAAATACCTCCTGAACGTCCCGGCACCGGAGAAGTTCAAGTGGTCCAAGCAGGACATGGCGGACAGCCACGAGACGCTCGTGAGCAACCCGCCGTCCGAGCCCAGGATGCCGGACCTCATGGACGACTTCCTGCTGGCCACGGAGGCCGGCGTGCCGGGTGATGCCGACAGCCGCAAGGTGGCCGTCATCGACGGCGACAAGCTGGAGGTGGTCACCCACATGGCCGCCAGCAACAAGCGGGCGCACGGCTACACCTTCTCGCCGGACGGCCGCTACGCCTACAACCTGGGCCGCGACGGGTGGCTGTACAAGTACGACATGTTCGCCCTGAAGGCCACCAAGCGCATCCGCCTGGGCCTCAACGCCCGCGGCCTGGCCATTTCCGACAACGGCGAGTACCTGCTCGCCGGCATGTATCAGCCGGCCCAGATGGTGGTGGCCGACGCCCACACCCTGGAGCCGCTCAAGGTGATTTCCACGCGCGGCCTGACCAACCCCAACGGGGAGACGGTCAACTCCCGCATCTGCGGCGTCAACGACGTGAACTCCGACAAGGTGGGCCCGTACTTCCTGGCGTCCCTCAAGGAGGCCGGGCAGCTCTGGCGCATCAACTGGGGCAAGGAGGGCTTCCCCGTCAAGAAGGCCAAGAACGTCGGCAAGATCCTGCACGAGATGTTCCTGGACCCGTCCAACGAGGAAGCCTACGTCGCCTCCCAGACCTCCAACCACATCGCCGTGGTGGACGTGGAATCCATGAAGGTGACGGACACCATCGAGACGGGCGTGAAGCCGCACCCCGGCCCGGGCGCCCTGTGGGAGACGGAGGAATACGGCACCGTCGCGGCCACGCCGCACATCGGCGAGGGCAAGGCCACCATCTGGAGCGTGGACGACCACGAGATCGTGGGGCACGTCTCCAGCAGCGCGCCGGGGCTGTTCATCCGGACCAACGAGCACATGGAGCACGTCTGGTTCGACGCCATCTTCCCGCCCAAGCCCAATGAGCTGACGGTGTTCGAGAAGGAGCCGCCCTTCGAGAAGGTCAAGGTCATCGACGAGGGGCAGCAGACCCTGCATCCCGAGGCGGACGCGGACGGCGAGTACGTCTTCGTCTCCGACTGGCAGGGCGGCAAGATCCGGGTCTACGACGAAGAGACCCTGGAGAAGGTGAAGACCCTCACGGACGTGCAGGGCCCCACCGGCATCTTCTCCATCTATCGCCTGAAGGAGCCCGAGGGCCACTAAGCGACGGTCCGGGCGCGGGACGGGGGTTCGCCCCCGTCCCGTCTCCGGCGAGGAGGGCGTCATGGAACATCCCGGTCGGGTCTACCTCATCGGCGCGGGGCCGGGCGATCCCGAGCTCATCACCCTGAAGGCCGCCCGCTGCCTGGAAAAGGCGGAGGTGGTTATCCACGACCGCCTGGTGGCGGACGGGGTGCTGGACCTCGCCCCGGCGGGCGCCGAGCGCATCTTCGCCGGCAAGGCCACGGGCAACCATCACCTGGACCAGGACAGCATCAACGGCCTCCTGGCCGGCGCGGCCCGGCGGGCGCGCGTCGTCGCCCGCGTGAAGGGGGGCGACCCCTTCATCTTCGGCCGCGGCGGCGAGGAGGCCGCGTTCCTCTCGGCACGCGGCATTCCGTGGGAGGCGGTGCCCGGCGTCACCGCCGCCGCCGGCGCGGCGGCCCAGGCCGGCGTGCCCCTCACCCAGCGCGGCACGGCCAGCGGCGTGCGCTTCGTCACCGGCCACCTGAAGAACGACGGCCGCCTGGACCTCCCCTGGGAGTCCCTGGCCGATCCCGACACCACCCTGGCCGTCTACATGGGCCTGGGCACCCTGGAGCACCTCGCCGGCGCCCTGGTGGACGCCGGCCTGCCGCCGGACATCCCGACCCTCGCCGTGGCCCGCGCCACCCTGCCCGACGCCCGGCGCGTGACGGCGCCCCTCGCCGCCCTGCCGGAACGGGTGGCGGCGCACGGCCTGGCGCCCCCGGTCATCGTGCTGGTGGGCCACGTGGTGGGCCTGGCGCCGGACCGGGTGGCGGGCGCGGCCCTGGCCGGCGACGCGGCGCCGGAGGTGGCCCATGCGTAGACTCTCTTCACAAATGTCGCGACGCCGTCCTCTTGAGGTGGCGCGCCGCCGGGCGCGGCCCCTCAAGACGACGGCGTGTTTGGCGATCCTGATGGTCATGCCGCCGGCCGCCCCGGCGGCCGACAAGCCGTTGCCCGCCAGGGAACGCCGGGCCGAGCTGGACCGGCTGCTGCGCCACGACTGCGGCGCCTGCCACGGCCTGGAGCGCACGGGCGGCCTGGGGCCGCCGCTGACGCCGGAACGGCTGGCCGGCCGGCCGGACGACCAGCTCATTCAAACCATTCTCCGGGGCGTGCCGGACACGCCGATGCCGCCCTGGAAGCCCCTGTTGAGCCGGCGCGACGCGCGCTGGCTGGTCCACCGCCTGCGGGAAGGATGCGCCGATGACGGTTGTTAAGCGCCTCGCCACCCGGGCCCGTCGTGTCGAGGTGGCGCGCCGCCGGCGCGCCCTCGAAACACGACGCCGCCTGACCGCCGTTCTCTTCATGGCCGTGGCCCTCGCCGCCGCGCCCGCCGCCGCGGGCGATGCGCCCGTCCGGGGCGGCACCGGCGACCTGGGCCTCATCGTGGAACGCGCCGCCGGCCGGGTCGCCATCGTGGACACCACCCGGAACGAGCGCCTGTGCCGCGTGGACGGCCTGGGCGACCTGAGCCACGCCTCCGCCGTCTTCAGCCGCGACCAGCGCCACGCCTTCATCTTCGGCCGCGACGGCGGCCTGACGCGGGTGGACCTCCTGGCCTGCGAGATCACCCACCGGCGCAGGCAGGCGGGCAACAGCATCGGCGGCGCCATCTCCCAGGACGGCGACCTGGTGGCCGTATCCAACTACAAGCCGGGCGGCGTGCGGGTCTTCGACAGCCGGACGCTGGAGCCGGTGGCCCGCATCCCCGCCACCATGGCCGACGGCGAGCGGTCGAAGGTGGTGGGCCTTGTGGATGCCCCGGGCGACCGCTTCGTCTTCAGCCTCTACGAGGGCGACGCCATCTGGATCGCCGATTTCTCCGAAACCCCGCGGGACCCCGACATAACGAAGATCGGGGGGGTGGGGGACCGTCCTCCCTCAGGGGGGGTGGGGGACCGTCCTCCCTCGGGCGGGGTGGGGGACCGCCCATATGACGCCCTGCTGACGCCCGGCGGCCGCTACTACATCGCCGGCCTCTACGGCGAGGACGGCCTGGCGCTGGTGGACCTGTGGCACCCGGAAGAGGGCGCGCGGAAGATCCTGCCCCACTACGGCCGGGGCGAGAAGGACCTGCCCGTCTACAAGATGCCCCACCTGGAGGGCTGGGCCGTGGCCAACGACCGCGCCTTCCTGCCCGCCGTGGGCCAGCACCAGGTGCTGGTGGTGGACACCGACACCTGGAAGGAAACGGGCCGCATCGACGTGGCCGGCCAGCCCGTCTTCACCATGGCCCGGCCCGACGGCCGGCAGGTCTGGGTGAACTTCGCCGTACCCGACAAAGACA
>CAJXLG010000078.1 GCA_913055885.1 uncultured Rhodospirillales bacterium | reverse complement strand
GGGGCGGGGCGCGGGCGGGGGGGGGGGCCGACCTGCTGGACGTGGGCGGCGAACCCCCCCGGCCGGGGGCCGAGCCGGTGGACGCCGAAACCCAGATGGCGCGCATCGGCCCGGTGCTGGACGGCCTCGCCGACGGGCCGGCGCCCGTCTCCGTGGACACCCGCGACGCGGACGTGATGGACGCGGCGCTCACGCGCGGCGCCGCCGTCATCAACGACGTGAGCGCCCTGACGCACGACCCCCGCGCCCCGGCCGTGGTGGCGCGGCGCGGCTGCCCCGTGGTGCTCATGCACATGCAGGGCGAGCCGCGTACCATGCAGGACGATCCGCGCTACGCCTGCGCGCCGCTGGATGTCTTCGACGCCCTGGCGGAACGCATCGCCGCCTGCGAGGCGGCGGGCATCCACCGCGAGCGTGTCGTGGTGGACCCGGGCATCGGCTTCGGCAAGACCGTCGCCCACAACACGGCGCTGCTGGCCCGCGTGGGGGTGCTGCACGGCCTGGGCTGCCCCGTCCTGCTGGGCGTGTCGCGCAAGAGCCTCATCCCGAAGCTGTCCAACGGCGAGCCGGCGGACCGGCGCCTCCCCGGATCGCTGGCGGCGGCCCTGGCCGGGGTGCGCGAGGGCGTCCAGATCCTGCGGGTGCACGACGTGGCCGAGACCCGCCAGGCGCTTGCCATCGCCCGGGCCGTCGCGGGCGCCTGACAGCAAGGCGCCCCGGTCCGCGCCACGGCCGGCTCAGTGCTCCCGGCCGGGGTCGTTGAGCACGGCGCGCACCGCCTCCACGCGGTTGTTCACGCCGAGCTTGCGGTAGACCCGCGACAGGCGCTTCTTGACGGTGATCTCCTGCACGCCAAGGGCGCGGGCGATGGCCTTGTTGGTGCGGCCGTCCATGAGCAGGCGCAGGACGTCGTCCTCGCCGGTGGACAGGGCGGCGGTGCGGCCGTCGGCGGCCGCCGCCTCCCTTTCCGTGACGGCCGTGGAGGGGAAGTAGGATTCCCCGGACAGCACCAGGCGCAGGGCGCTGAGCATGGCGGCGCTGCTGTGGGACGCGGGGATATAGCCGTCCACGCCCAGGCGCACGTAGCGCAGTACGTCGTTGCGATGCCCGGAGCCCGACAGGACCACCACGGGCATGGCCGGATGGCGCCTGCGCAGGGCCTTCAGCTCGGCCCCCTGGGTGACCCCGGGCGTGCGCAGGTCCACCAGCATCAGGTTGGCCTCGGTCGCTGCCAGCTGCTCCGCCGCCGTCTGCATGTCGCCGGCCGGGATCATCTCCACCTCCGGGGCAAGGCCGTCCGCCAGGGCCTGGGTGACGGCTTCCCGGAAGACGAGGTGGTCGCTGGCAAAAGCAATGCGCATGGTCGGACCCTTTCCCGGCGGATCGGTGGCGGAGGCTCCGCTCACGGCCCTGTGGGCGCACCCTGCCCCCGCGACCGAAGCCGTCCCGGTGTGCCGGGGGGCCGGTACCGATGGCGAAACAGTGAAATCGAGGCAGGGCGCTGCGCGTGGCCCGGATTTCTCACGGGGTCGCTCGTATATCAGCCGGGTCCGGGGGGCGGGCTCCTGGGCGGGCCTTGATACGGGCACCAACTTGCCGGCAAGGGCGGTGTTTCCGCCGTCACTGTTCGCGTTCCTTCCGGTCCCCGTTCGCTGGCGTCATGGTAAACCCGCGAGACGCGGGAGAGAAGAAAAGCGTCGGGGTTTCTATGCATCCGGGTCGCCGGCGCCGGGAACGAAGCAGGTGACGGCGGTGGTGCCGTCGCCCTCGGCGGTGCTCTCGACGCGCCCGCCGTGCGCCTCGATGAAGGCCTTGACCAGGGACAGGCCCAGGCCGGCGCCCTCCGCCGGCCCGGCGCCGCCGCCGAAGGGATCGGCCGCGGCGTCGGGGCTTTCCGCCAACAGGCCCGTGCCCGTGGCGCGCACGGTGAAGGCCATGGTGCCACCGTCGCGGCGCACCGTGAGGCCGACGCGCCCGCCCCGGGGCGCCGCCGTCACGGCACTGGCCAGCAGGTTCACCAGGGCCTGTTTCAGCCGGCGCGGATCGGCTTCCAGCCGGCCCGTATCGGCGGGGCAGTCGAGGGTGAGCGCCACCCCGGCGCGGCGGGCCCGCTCGCGCACCAGGGCCAGGACGCCGGCCGCCAGGGCGGGCACGTCCAGGCTTTCCGGCGCCAGGGTGAAGGTGCCCGCCTCCACGCTCGCCAGCTCCAGCACCTCGCCCACGGTATGGTCCAGGGTGCGCGCCGACTCCAGGAGGGCGTCAAGGTATTCGCCGCGGCGCTCGGGCGTCTGGTCGTCGGCGTAGCCGGCGGCCAGGAGTTCGGCGAAGCCGGTGACGCTGGTGAGCGGCGTGCGCAGTTCGTGGGCCACGCCGGCCAGGAAGTCGGCCTTCAGGCGGTTGGCCATGGCGAGCGCCTGATTGCGCTCGTTGAGGGCGTCCTCGACGCGCGCGGTGTCGGTGACGTCCATGTAGGACAGCAGCATGGCGCCGTCGGGCAGGGGCACGCTGGTGTAGGCAAGCACGCTGCCGTCGTCGCGGCCCACGCGGCCGTTCTGGTTGAGGCGCTCGTTGAACAGCGTCATGAGCTCGTCGCGGAAGGCCGCCCAGCCGCCGCCCGCCTCGAAGAAGGCGCGGTGGCGGTCCACCAGGTCGCTGATGTGGGGCTCGGCGGCCAGGGCATCGGCGTCCAGGTTCCACAGCCGGGCGAAAGCGGGGTTGGACAGGCGCAGGGTGCCGTCGGCGCCGAAGAGCGCCACGCCTTCCCACAGATGGTCCAGGGTCTCGCGCTGCACGGCCAGCATGGTGTTGTGCGACCGCTCCAGGGCCAGCTTGTCCGTGACGTCCTCGTAGGACATGACCAGGCCGCCCACCGGGTGCGGCGCGATGACGCGGCGCAGGGTGGTGTCGTCGGGCAGGTGGAGCAGGTCCTCC
Organism: uncultured Rhodospirillales bacterium; assembly: GCA_913055885.1. Lineage (GTDB taxonomy): Bacteria > Pseudomonadota > Alphaproteobacteria > Rhodospirillales > CAJXLG01 > CAJXLG01. The sequence continues at coordinate 8,261 of CAJXLG010000078.1, read as the reverse complement.
GTGGGCGCCAGCAGGGTGGAGAAGCGTTTCAGCTCGTCCGCCTTGTAGGCGGGGAAGTCGGCCGGCTCGGGCAGGCGGCGTTCCTCGCGCAGGGTGTCCAGGAAGGCGCCGTAGGTGGGCTGGGTGGCGAGCCAGTCGCGGTCCAGCCGCCACAGCCGCTGGAAGGCCGTGTTGAAGAAGGCCAGCCGGCGGTCGGGCCCGAAGATGGCGATGGCGGTGGAGAGGTTCTCCAGCACCTCGTCCTGGGCGTCCAGGTGGCGCTTGAGTTCCTCGCGCGCCGATTCCAGGCGCGTCAGGTCGCGGGCGTAGCCGGCCACGTGGCCGTGCCGGTCCAGGGGCGCCTCGCACAGGGTGAGGTAGCGGCGCTCCCCCTCGATCACCACGTGGCGGTTCTCCTCCGCCGGCTCTCCGGTGTCCGCCGCGCGGCGGGCCAGGGCGCGGTCGTCCTCGTCCGGCGCCCCGGCGGTGATCTGCCAGTCGCGGTCCACGGCCTCCTCGGCGTCGGCCGCTTCCACGGCCACGGCGTAGGCCTCGTTGCAGAAGGTGAGCCGCAGTTCCGGGTCGCGCAGCCAGGCGGGATCGGGCAGCAGGTCCAGAAGCGCCGCCAGGCGCCAGCGTTCCGCCGCCACGGCCTCCAGGCGGCCGCTCAGGCGCTGGGATTCCGTGGCCGCCTCGGTGACGTCGCGCACCCAGAGCACGTCGGCCAGGGGGGTGCCGTCGGCGCGCGCGGCGCGCCCGCCGGCGAGCTGCACCCGCCGGTCGCCGTCCAGGGTGGGCAGGACCAGCTCGAAGCCGGCACCATCGCGCCACAGGCCGGCGGCGGCCTCGTCCAGGGCGGCGGCATCCGCGTCGGCGAAGGCGTCGCGCAGGTCGTACCACGTGGAATCCGTTCCCCGCGGCAGGCCCAGGAGGACGGCCAGGCGCCGCGAGCACACCGCCGGCCCGGACGGGCGCGGCCACAGGAAATACGCATCCACGCCGGAATCCAGCACGGCCCAGGCGCGCTCGGCGGCGGCGCGGGCGCGGCGGGCGTCGGCGCGGGCGTGCCGCAGCCGCACGCCCAGGGCCCACGTCACCACCACCAGCGCCACGACCGCCGCCACGGCGACGCCCGCCAGGACGCCGCCGGGTACCGGGGTCGCGGGAAGGGATGCCAGCCAGTCCGCCATGCTGCCGCGAGGGTAGGCCCACGCGCGCCGCCGGGCAAGCACCATGATGGGGGCACCGGAACCGCCCGTGGGCGGCGTCCCGTTTCGAGGGTGCGCCCTGGCGGGCGCACCCTCGAAACACGACGCGGTGAAGCCGACTACGGTGCCGCCGGCCCGCGATGCGCCCCGTGCTCGTCGTACCACCACGCCACCAGCCGGGCCGGCGTGGTGTCGAACAGCCAGTTGACCCCGGTGACCCCGGCCGGCGGATGGAGAAGCCCCGGGTCGTCCGCCTCGTTGTCGGGCGGGGGCATGTCCCCGGGGCGCTGCTTGAAGCTCTTGCTCACCACGCAGAAGGGGACGCCCGCCGCGCGGCAGGCCAGGGCCAGCGGAAAGGTGCCCGCCTTGTTCACCACGCCGCCGTCGGGCAGCAGGGTGTCGGCCCCCACCAGCGCCAGGTCGGCGCGGTCCGCCATGAGGCCCACGGCGGCGTCGGGCACCAGGTCCACGGCGAACCCCCACGCGGCCAGCCGCGCCGCCACGGACCGGCCCTCGTCGCGCGGCCGGGATTCCGTGACGATGGCGCGCACATCATGGCCCACCAGGCGGTGCAGGACGCGGCGCACGGTGGAGCTTTCGCTGTGCAGGAGCAGGGTGCTGCCGGCCGAGATGGCGGCGGCGGCGTTGTCCGCCGCCTGTTCGGCGGCCGTGCGCGCCACGTCGCGCAGCCGGCGCGCGGCGGCCGCCGCGTCCCGGCGCAGGGAGCCGGGATCGGCCGGGTCGAGGGCGTCCAGGTCGGCCCGGAAGCGCCGCGTCAGGTTGGCCAGCGGCATCATGCCTGGCCGCGCTTCCGCCAGCGCCCCGGCGCGCCAGTCCAGCTCGCGTTTCAGGGCGGCCCCGTCCGTCACCGCCGCGCCCCGGGCGCTCTCTTCCAGCACATCCATGGCCCGGCCCGCCAGCTCGGCGGCGCCGTGCGTGCGGTCCGCCCGCAGGTCTTGCAGGGACTGGGCGAAGGCGTCGCGGTCCATGGGCCGGATGTAGGCGGCGGCGCGCGACAAGGGAAGCCCATGTGCTGGTCCGCCACCGCGGCCGGTGGTTCAGTAGGCTCTGCGTCCACACGAAAAGGGCGCCGCCCCGTGGGGCGACGCCCCCTTCATCCGTTGTCTGCGGTGAAGGCCCTTGGCCCACGTACCCGCAGCGCGCAGCCATCGACTCCGTGCAAAATCCGGGCTAGAGCGGTGCTCGTGGACGGCCAATCTTTTTCCATGGAGCCCTGGCAACCATGCCATTTATCCGTGCCCCGGGAAGAGCGGGCCGTTGCGGGCGAGGTTGATGATCGGGGCATCCGGTGGGTTGCTCACGCTGTAGGGGGTGGCCGCCATGCTGCGCGGCCGGTGGCCGGGGCCGGCGGCGTGCGTCACGGGGCGGGCCCGGTCGCCGACGGGTCCGCCCGCCGGCGCGTCCAGCGCCGCCGCCACGGTGCGCAGGCCCCTGAAGTCGTCATGCGTCGGCGGCGAGCCCGGTTCCTCGCAGACGGTCCGGTTTGCCCGCACCACGCCTTCCAGGATGCGGCAGTCCCGGCCGGTGGCCGCGTCCATGGCCACCTCCGTGAGGCCCTTGCCGTCCACGGCCATGGTCACCACGGAGGCCCCGGTGGCCAGTTCGCCTACCGTCACGGCGCCGATGACCGGCGCGGCGCAGCCGCCCAGGAGGCCCGCGCCGACCAGAACCCCCAGGACACGAAAGGCTTTCATGGAACCTTGTCCTTTCCCGTAGCGTCCCCGCGAGTCTTGAATCCCCGCGCCGCTTTTGCAACAGAAAAATCGGGAAAGCCATTTGCTTATCGCGAACTTTTGAGGTCCAATCTCAAGTTTTTGACGGCAAAGCCTCGAAAATTGTCGCGACCCGGTCGGCAAGGGCCAGACAGGCCGTGAGGCCGGGGGATTCGATGCCGAAAAGATTCACAAGCCCCGGCACACCGTGGTCCGCCGGGCCGTCCAGGCGGAAGTCGGCGGCGGGATCGCCGGGCCCGGCGATCTTGGGCCGGACCCCGGCGTAGGCCGGTTCCAGGGCGCCGGCCGGCAGGTCGGGCCAGTAGGCGCGCACGGCCGCCTCGAAGGCCCCCGCCCGGTCGGCGTCCACGCCGTACCCGGGCGCCGCCACCCAGGCCACGTCGGGGCCGAAACGGGCGCGCCCCTGCAGGTCCAGTGTCAGGTGGATGCCCAGGCCGCCCGGCTCGGGCACGGGATAGATCAGGCGCGTGAAGGGGCAGCGCCCGGTGAGGCCGAAATAGTTGCCCTTGGCGAAACGGGGCACGGGCACGCGGGCCGGGTCGAGGCCGTCCAGCGCGGCGGCGACGCGCGGCGCGTCGAGGCCGGCGGCGTTCACCACGCACCGGCAGCGCAGGGTCACGGGCGTTTCGCCGCCCACGTGAAGGATCGGCCCGGCCTCCGTCACGGTGCCGCCGGTCACGGGGCTGGCGGGCACCACCACGGCGCCGTGGTCCTCCGCCTCGGCCTGCACCGACAGGACGAGCTGATGCGCATCGACAATACCCGTTTCCGGGGATTCGAGGGCCGCCGTGGCGTGCAGGGCGGGCTCGCGGGCGCGGGCTTCCGCCCCGTCCAGCCAGCACAGGCCCTCCACGCCATTGGCGGCCGCCCGGTCGTGCAGGGCGCGCAGCTCGCCCTCCTGCTCCGGATGCGTGGCGACCACCAGCTTGCCCGTCTTGTGGTGGGGCACGCCGCGCTCGGCGCACCAGGTCCAGAGCCGCCGGCGCCCCTCGACACACAACGCCGCCTTCAGGCTGCCCGGCGGATAGTAGAGTCCGCCATGCACCACTTCGCTGTTGCGGGCGGTGATGCCGGTTCCCGGGGTTTCCGCCGCTTCCAGCACCACCACCTCGCGCCCCGCCCGCGCCAGGGCGGCGGCCGCCGCCAGGCCGACGATGCCGGCGCCGATGACGGCACAATCCACATCTTCCGTCGTCATGGCCCTTTCCTATAGCACGCCGGCGCGTTACCTGTCCGTTACCCTGTTGCTCGCTTCGACGGAAAGGGGGGAGCCCACCCATGCCGGACGGTTTCGACGTCGCCTTTGCCCGCGCCCAGTTCCCGGCGCTCAACGACCCGGGGACGCGCCTGTGGACCTACCTGGACAACGCCGGTGGCACCTTCGTGTGCCAGGCGGCGGTGCAGCACATGAGCCGCTTCCTGGAGACGGGCAAGGTGCAGCCCTACGGCGCCCATCCCCTGTCGGTCCGTGCCGGGCAGTCCCTGGACCACGCCTACCGTGTCCTGGCGTCGCTCCTCAATGCCGGCGAGGACGAGGTGGTCCTGGGCCCCAACACCACCGTCAACCTGAACACCCTGGCCGCCGCCATGCGGCCGCTGTTCCGGGCGGGCGACGCCATCGTCACCACGGACCAGGACCACGAGGCCAACATCGGCGCGTGGCGCCGCCTGGCCGAGGCCCTGGACCTCACGGTGCGCGTCTGGCACGTGGACCCGGAGACGGGCGCGCTGCCGCCCGGGGGCCTGGACGCCGTCCTGGACGAGGCCGTGCGGCTGGTGGCCGTGCCGCACACGTCGAACGTCACGGGGGCTGTCAACGACGTCGCCGCCATCGCCGCCAAGGCCCGCCGCGCGGGGGCCTGGGTGGTGGTGGACGGCGTTGCCCATGCCCCCCACGCCGCCGTGGACGTAAAGGGGCTGGATGTGGACGCCTACGCCTTCAGCCCCTACAAGACCTGCGGCCCGCATGCCGGGGTGCTCTACGTGCGCGACGCCCTGATGGAACGGCTGGCGGGCCAGAACCACGCCTTCCTGCCGGACACGGCGCGGCTGCAGCTCGCCCCCGGGGGGCCGGCGCCCGAGGCGGCCGCGGGCCTGCTGGGCGTGGCCGACTACCTGAACGCCCTCTATGCCCGCCACTTTCCGGAGGCGGTGGGGCCGCTGCACGAGCGCGCCGCCGCCGTCTTCGGCCTGACGGCGGCGCACGAGGCCGCCGTCATCCGGCCGCTGCTGGATGCCCTGGCGGACCATCCCCGGGTGCGACTCCTGGGGCCCGGGCCGGAGGCCGCCGCCGAGCGCGCCCCCACGGTGGCCTTCACCGTGGACGGCATGGCCTCGGCCGACGTGGTGGAGGCCCTTCTGCCCCACCGCATCGCCCTGCGCTCCGGCCACTTCTATGCCTGGCGGCTCATGCAGGCGCTGGGGCTCGACCCGGCGGACGGCGTGGTGCGCGCCAGCGCCGTCCACTACACCTCGGAAGCGGAGGTGCGCGGCCTCGTGGAAGCCCTGGAGACGGTACTGCCGCGCTGAGGGGTGCCCCTTATACCGGCAGCCGGGGGCTGTTGCGAAAATGGTGTTGGCTCGGTGAAGGCGGGTGGCGGGTCAGGAGGCGTTTTTTGATCGGGTTGGCAGTCAGGCGGCTGGTTTTCCGGGTTGAACGGTGGGCTTCGCCAACAGATCGAAAAAAAACATGAGAGCCAGGGCGGCGGCGAGACGCTTGAGATTGACCGCGGCGGCGGCCAGATAGGCCTCGCTCTTCATATTTTCGATCCCTTGGCGGACGGCACGCGGGAGGCCGTGGCAGCCCTGGATCTTGCCGTGATACCCTTCGACCCGGATGCGGTGGCTGGCGGCGATCCTTGCGGCCCGGCATGGCGTCCTCGCTGTACGATGACGCCATGGAATCAGCCAGGCCTTACTTCTTCAAAAGCCCCGGGCCGCTGGTATCAGCCCTCGGCCACCCCGTCCACCGGGCGGGTGCCGTTGCCCGTGGGCGGCGCCACGTAGGCGAAGACCAGATCGCGCTGGGTGACGATCCCCACCATGTCGTCGCCTTCCACCACCAGCGCCCGCGACAGGCCGAAGCGCGTCAGGAGCCGCACGGCGTACTTGGCGTTCATGTCCGCGTCCACCGTGATCACGGGCTTGGACATGATCTCGTAGACGTTGACGCGATCGGGCGGGCGGTTCACGGCGACCACCTTGGCGGCGATGTCGTCCACCACGACGATGCCGTATTCGTCGCCCTCGTGGCGCTTGCGGATGACCAGCGAGCCCACGCCGTTGCGGCGCATGAGCTCCATGGCCTCGCGCACCGTGGCCAGGCCGTCCACCAGGCACGGCCGGGGCGACATGACCTGCCGCACGCGGAGATAGCTGCGCTCGCTCATATTTCGTCCTCGATTTCCGTGGAAATGGCGGTGACCTGGTTGGACAGGCCCACGGCGTCCTCGATGTCCAGCATGAAGGCGATGCCGCCGCCGGCTTCCTCCTCGAAGCGGCCCTCGGCGCCCACGGTTTCCAGGATGTGCCGCGACAGGTGCTCCTCCACCAGCATCATGACGAGGTCGTGCTGCTCGGCGAGGTCGAGGCCCAGGAAGGTCTTGCGGCGCTTGAGCCCCTCGCCGCGGGCGTTGGTCAGGATGGTACAGCCGGTGGCTCCGGCCTCGCGCGCCGCCTTCATGACGCGGTCGGTCCGGTCATTGCCTACCATGGCCATGATGAGTTTGAACTTCATCGCTTGTCTCCGCTTTCGCTCTGCGGCGTTCGATAAGATTCTGCACGCTGAGCGTCAGGCGCGCATAGGCCATGACCGCCAGCATGGGGAAAAGAACGGCCAGCGCAATGAGCCCGAAGCCGTCCGTGACGGGGTCGCGGCCCGACAGGTTGCGGGCCAGCCCCAGGCCCAGGGCCGTCACGATGGGCACCGTCACCGTCGAGGTGGTGACGCCGCCCGTGTCGTAGGCCAGGGGGATGATGTTGCGCGGGGCCGCCAGGGTCATGGCGATGACCAGCAGATAGCCCCCCGCCAGGAAGAGGTACAGCGGCGTCCCCGTGACGATGCGCACCGTCCCCAGGGTGACGCCCGTGGCCGCCCCCACGGCCACGGCCAGGCGCAGCCCCAGGCCGCCCACGGCACCGCCCGAGGCGCGCTCGGCGCGCATGGCCACGGCGATGAGCGCCGGCTCGGCGATGGTGGTGGCGAAGCTGGTGCAGGCGGCGAAGGCGTAGACCCAGATATAGTCGGACCACACCCCGCCCCCGCCGGCCACCATGTCCGGCGCCGTGAGCTGTTCGGCCATCATGCGGCCCAGGGGGAAGAGGGACCTTTCCAGCCCCGTGATGAACAGGGTCAGCCCGGCGATGACGTAGGCAAAACCGGCCAGCACCCGCCCCGGCTGGGCCACCGGCCGGCGCAGCACGAGGATGTGGAACAGGAACAGGGCCGCCGCGATGGGCAGGACGTCCCGCCCCGTGAGCATGAAATCGTGCACGAGCTGCTGCCACAGGGAGATCTCCGGCATCCGGCCTCACAACGTCATGCCGTAGAGGAGGACGAAGATCATGGGCGTCAGGCTGGCGAAGGCGATGAGGCCGAAGCCGTCCACCAGCGGGTTGCGGCCGGCGATGGCCGAGGCCAGCCCCACGCCCAGCGCCGTCACCAGGGGCACCGTGATGGTGGAGGTGGTCACGCCCCCCGAATCGTAGGCGATGGGAATGAGGTAGCGCGGAGCGAGGAAGGTCAGGCCGATCACCGCGGCGTACCCGGCCATAATGTAGAAATGGATGGGGTCGCCCACCATGATGCGGTGGCAGCCGAGGGTGATGCCGGCACCAACGCCGATGGCCACGGCCACGCGCAGCACTACTTGCCGGAGGCCACCCTGACTGACGGATTCGGCCTTTTCGGCGATGGCAATGAGCGAGGGCTCGGCCATGGTGGTGGCGAATCCGATGGCGAAAGCGAATCCGTATACCGCACCGAGTTGCCCGCTTTCTGTTAGCTGGAGGGCCATGGATTCCCCGAGGGGGAAGAGGCCCAGGTCCAGCCCCAGGATGAAGGCGTATAGCCCGAGGATGACCATGCCGAAACCGCCGGCTACCTTGTGCAGGTGGGCCACTGGTTGACGGATGACCAGGTATTGGGCGCCGAGGATCACCAGGATGATGGGCAGCGTGTCGCGCACCACGCCCAGCAAACCCTCAAGGATGACCATCAGGCTCAGGCCGTCCAGGGTCATACCGGCTTGCTCGCCGCCAGTGCCGGTAACTGCGGCCACGGCCGCGCCCGGGGAGACGACCGTCGTCGAACTCCACGAGG
>CAJXLG010000077.1 GCA_913055885.1 uncultured Rhodospirillales bacterium | reverse complement strand
TACCAGCGCACCAGCGCCCCGTCCGCCGCCGGGTGCCGGGGCCATTCCACGCGCAGGATCAGGCCGGCCGGGAAGGGCCGCGCCGCCGTGCGGTCGTTGCTGCTGTCGCCGGCGTTGTCCCACAACGCCTGCGCCGTGTGGTCCAGCTCCGAGACCAGGGCCTCGGGCGCCGGCACGCCGTCCGTATAGCGCCCCTTCTGCACGAATTGAACGGCCTCATGCCCCTCCACCCGGGGCTCACCATGGGTCCGGCCGGGCCGGTATTCCAGATCGTACCGGGCGGGGGCGACGGCCGTTTCGGGCCCCGGGTCGTCGGCCGGCGCCCCGCCCCGCCACACCGGCGTCCACGTCACGCCGTCGGCGGAGCGCACCAGCTCCTCGGCCCGGGCCATCCGGCGATCCCAGGTGCGCCGATAGGGAAAGCGGTCCTCCGCCATGTAGGCGATGCGGCGGGTGATGATCGTGCGGCGCGCCAGGAAGCCGCCGGCCACGGCGCGCACCCAGTGGATCTCGTGTTCGTGCACGGGAACGCGCGCGGGCGCCCAGCTTCCCGCGTCACCGGGAACGGCGGTATGATCGCCGCCGGGCTCGGGGCAGTTGAAGGCGGGCGGCCCCGGGAGCCACGGGGCCCCGGCCTCCGACCCGCTGTCGTGGCCGTCGTAGTAGACGTTGTTCCACCACCGGTGGGCCTCGACCCCGTGCAGGTAGAGGGCCCGGCCCGTGGGCCCCCACGTGGCGGCCACGATCACCGGGTCGTACGGCGTCAGGGGGCCGTCGGGCCGCTCGCCGGTGATCCAAAGGTTGCGGCCCGCCGCCACGAAGCCGGCTTCCGGATGCCACGCGGCGGTGGTCACGCTGCGGGGGATGTCCAGGGCATCGATGGCGGCGTTGGGGCCGCCGGGCACGTCGCGGCGGACGCGGTCGATGCGCGGCCCCACGCCCAGGGCCTCCGTTGCCACGCGGCGCCCGTCCACCTGGAAGGTCCAGCGTAACTGGTCATCCATTTCCAGGGCGGTGATGACCACGGGCCCGGTCCAGCGCGGCCAGGTGTAGCTGATGGGGTACCAGCCGCCCGACTCCTGGAGGTCCCGCGACGATACATAGCCCTCCGGCACGCCGTTGCGGATGTAGTAGACCTTTTCCCCGCCCCAGGTGCGGGTGGCGCCGCGAAAGCCGAAGCCCACCACGGCCGTGCCGCCGGCAAGCCACCAGCCGGCGCCCTGGCGCGGCCTTTCGGTGCTGGCAAGGCTGAACCGCCACACCTGATGGCGCGTGCCGCCGTCGGTGTGAAAGAACGTGGCGTCGCCGTGGGGATCGGGACGGTACGCCCCGGCCAGCCGCCGCCGGGCCGGCACGGGCGCGGCACCGGGCACGGCGTCGGCCATGCCCGTCTCCGGCGCCTGGATGGCGACCTTGGCGCCCCACCGCCCGGCCGGCCGCAGGTACCAGCCCCGCCCCAGGTCGTTGCCCGCCTCGTCCACCACCCGGCCGTCCGCCGGCCGATAGAGGGTGGCGGGCCCGCCGTGGTCCACGGCCGTATCGCCGATCATGCCGGAACCTCCCGGTTGTCGCCGCGATGGAAGCCCACCCAGAAGCCGAGGCTGTCCACCCACTGCAGGGCCACCACGACGAAGGCTTCCGGCTGCGGCGGCGGCCCCGCCGCCAGGCCGTCGTTCCACGCCACCAGGGCGTCCCAGGTCAGGGCATGGCCGCCCGCGGCGTCCTGCTGCACGAAGACGGAAACGGTGCGCGCGCGGTTGTCGCCGCCGGCGGACGCGGGCGGCGGCGCCAGACCCACGCTGGCGTCCCCTTCCAGCACCAGGTGAAAGACGTTGGCCGCCGCCCCGTCCAGGGTGACGGGCCCGGCCACCGTGCGCGCCACGGCGCGTTCGCTGTAGCCGGCGAGGACGGGATTCTCCCCCTGATCCGGCGCGCCGCCGCCGGGCGGCCCCGCCAGGGGCCGTTCGACCCGGTCGCGGGCCCGCAGGCCGAGAATGGGGCGGCCGGGATTGTGCCCGCCGGTGCGCGGCACCGCCGGGGCGCTGGTGCGTTCGATGGGCATGATCCCCTCGTCAATCGGCCGTGGGGTCCACGGTGGTGCGCAGGCCGAAGGGCCCCGTGGGCTCCGCCGTGATGCGGTTCTCCAGGACGTCGCGCCCACGCAGGGGGCGCAGCGCCAGGGCCACGTCCGTGGGCACCGCCGCCAGCAGGGCGGGCGGCCAGGTGTGAACGGTGCGGTTGTTCCAGATGTAGGCGTCCTGCTGATCCGCCTGGTTGGCCAGGCACACGCGCTCGACGAAGTCGTCGGCGGTCATGTTGGGCAGGTTGGTGAGCCCTTCCGTCGGCCCCTGGTCGCTGATGCCGTGCCAAGTGACGGGCCGCCCGCCGCCGGTGCCGTGAACGCTGCCGGCCGTGCCGGCGTAGGTCCCGGCGTTCCAGTAATCCACGGCATAGGCGTCGTCGGCGCCGGCCGCTCCCATGCCCGATCCGTTCCCCACGGACCCCATGAGGGTCAGCTCCAGGCCGCGCCCGTCGGCGTCCCAGACGAGCCGGTAGCCCACCACCTTGCCGCTGGCCGAGCCGCCCGGCAGGCGCGGCGATTCCACGGTCACCGTGGTGTCGCAATCGACGGCCGCGGCTTCCGGACCGAGGCCGGGCACGCGGGCGGTGATGCGCACGGCGCGCTGGCTCTCGGCCAGGGTCACGGCCGCCACCTGGAGGGCGTGGTCCACGGCCGCCCGGCCGCGCGCCGTCAGGAAGAAGGAAGCGCGGGCCGGGTCGCCGATGGGCGGATCGCCGGGCGGCGGGTCCGCGGGCGGCGGATCGTCCGCTTCCGCCGCCGCTTCCGCCAGGAGGCTGGTGCAGTCGGCCGGCCCCGGCGGCACGGGATCGGGCTCGGGCACGGCCGCCACGTCGCGCAGGGCGAAGCGCAGCGGTTCCGGCGGCGGCCCGGTGCCGTCGGCGGGCACCAGGGCATCGCCGTACAGACGCGCCGTGACCACCTCGCGCCGCCGCTGGCTGTAGGCCCAATCCAGCCACAGCTCCGGCCGGAAATAACGCCGGCGGAAATAGACCACCCCGGCGTTGGCATAGGGAAAGAGGCTGGAGCGGTAGACCGTGTCGGACAGGTCCCGCTCGCCCAGGCCACCCAGCCCGAAAACCTGGTCAGGCAGCGGCTCGCCGGCGTCGGCGTCGGGCGGCGGCGGCTGCTCCACCAGGCGGCCGGTGCGCACGGTATAGCCGCTGTCCGGGCCGATGCCCTCCCCCGCTCCGGGCCAGCGTTCGGCGAAGGCGTCGTCGGGACTGAGGGTGGCGATGGGGCCGCCGTTATGCCGGCGGATGACGGCCCCGGCGTCGATGGTGCCGGTGCCGCGCTGTTCCCACTCGGCCGCCACCGACACGTCCACCCAGGGCAGCGGCCGCCGCGTCAGGGTGTAGCCCACGCTCTCCCCGGCCACCTCGTGGGCGCCGAAAACGGCGGTCCGGCGGCCGTCGAGATTGTCGGACAGGCGCACACGGCCGTCGGTGCGGTCGATGAAGAGCCGGGCGAAGCGGCCGTTCAGGACCTCCTCGGGACGGTCCTCGCCCCCCGGCGGCACGAACAGGGGGTCGTAGTGCGGCGCCACGCGATGATCCGCCAGCACGTCCCGCACCCGGGCATCCGTGTCGCCCGTGCGGCAGTCCAGTTCCAGGGTCACGGCGGCGCCGCCCATGGCGCGCGGCGCCTCGCGCAGGACGCCGTGGAACAGCAGATGCACGCTGCCCGCCAGGGTGGCGCTGATGAACGCGTAGCGGTCCAGCCCCCGGCTCAACAGCCCGCCGCCGGGGTCGGCCACGGTGACGGCGGCCACCGCCGCCTCCCCCTCGGCCCCCCGTATCTCCAGGCCCCGCACGGCCTCGTCGCTGCGCGCGTGCACGGCCGGGTCGAACACCGCCCCGGCCCCGACCCAGGCGAAATGCAGGCGGTCGGTCATGGCCTACACCTCCTCCAGGTCGAGGGACCACGGCTTCAGCCCGTCCCATTCCTCCAGGCCGGCGGACCAGTTGGTGACCAGCATGGCCAGGACGGGGCGGTAGAAGACACTCACGGGGCCGCCCGGGTGGCTTTCCACGGTGACGTCGCGGCCGTTCACCGCCGCCACGCCAAGACCCCGGCCGTCGAAGGTCTCGGCCTGCACCGAGCCGGCGGCGGGGTCGCGTTCCAGCGTGACGCTGTCGGTGCCGGCGGCGAGCACCACGGCCAGCCGCTGGGCACAGGTCACGGTCACGGCGCGTCCCGGCCACAGACCGTCGAAGGCGGGCGGCTTGACGTCCTTCCCCGCCACGCGCAGGCGATAGCGCGTGCCCGGCAGGGCGGCGAAATGCAGGCCGCCGTTGGCATCGCGCCAGAACTCCCCGCGCTGCACGGGCTCCAGGGTGTGGTCCAGGCCGCGCGCCGACCACCTTGTGAGCAGGGCCGGCCCCGCGATTTCCAGGGCCGTTTCGGCGGGCGCCGTCATGCCGCCTCCTCGCTCGCCAGATAGGGCAGGGACAGCGGCAGCCGGAACCACTGCCCCTCGTCACGGCCGGCGTCGTACTGCATCAGGCCCGGCTGCACGGTGACGCCGGCGTCCGCCAGGCGCTCGCTCTCCATGCCCAGGGTCAGGGCGGCGGCGAGGTCCTCGGCGGGCCCGGGCCCGTCGCCGGCGGGCACGTGGAGGTCCAGGCCCAGCGTCCCCAGTTCGCGTTCCAGGTTCCCGGCCTGCCAGCGCTCGCCGGGCCGCAGGGTGGCGCGCACCCAGGTTTCGTCGGCGGCGGGCTGGCGGTGCATGTTGTCGAAGGCGATGGCGACGCCGTCGGGCACGACGGACGCCAGCCGGCTCTCCAGGAGCGGGCGGACACGCACGGCACACCTCCCTTGGTTTCGCGGGAAATCAGCGAAGGGTCACGCGCCACAGCAGGCCGGCCCCGGCGCTGGCGTCGGCGGCGGCCAGGACGCGATGCGTCGCGCCGTCCACCACCAGCCAGTCGCCGGCCGCCGGGGCGAAGGCCAGATCACGCACGAGCAGTTTCTCGGGCCCGCCCTCGGCGACGCGGTCGCCATCCGGGGCATCGGGGTCGGCAGTGGCGATGGCCTCGCCGCCGGTCTCGTCGGCGACGCTGCTGCTGACCCGGCCCTGCGCCGGGTCGTAGGCGATACTGCCCGGACGCTTGAGGGTGACGGGGCGCACGAATTCACCCGCCGCGGCGAACCCGTCGGCCACGGCGGCTTCCACCTGCGCCACGTTGAGGCCGCTCATGCGCGCCGCACCCTGTCCGGCCGGGCCGGCTTCAGGAACGGCCCCATGAGCTGGTCCACCACCGGATAGCTGGGCCCCCGCCCGGGCGTGTCGCGGAAGCCGATGGCGGTGGTGATGGGCCCCACGGTGGTGCGCTGCTCGTCCACGGTGCTGCTGTCGGGCTGCTGATCGGGCGCCAGGTCGCCGGACAGGGCGCGCAGGGCCAGCTCGGCGGCGGCCTGCACGAGCCCGCGCGGCAGGCCGGTGTCCCGTTCCACGGCGGCATCCCCGACGCGTGGCCATTCCAGCGCCTGCCCCGCGGTCTTGCGCCGGCCGCGCAGGCGCTGCCGGTAGGCGCCGTCCAGGTAGCGCGTGGCGCGACGCAGGGCGGCCTCCTTGTCGGCGGCGGCGGCGTCGGCCCAGGCCGGGTTGCCGAAGGCGTCATGATGGGCGTCGGCCCGGGAAAGGCTTGCGTAACTCTCGGCATCGGCCAGGCCGCTGCCGTCCTCGACGATCAGGCTCATGGTTCATCCTCGGCTCTTGTCCCCGTCAGGCCGGCACCTCGGCGATCTCCGGCTCGCCGAAGGGCGCCGCCGGGTTGTCGGGATCGGGCCGCACCAGCAGGGCGAAGGGGAGTTGCAGGGGCGCTTCCGGCCGCGGGTCGAGCCCGGCCGTGCCGCCGGCCTCCAGCACCGTGTCGGACAGCGCCCAGACCATGGAGGGCCCGCTGCGCGGTCGCAGGTACAGGCGCGCCGCGCCGGGCACGGCGGTGCGCCGGCGCGCGGCGAAGACGGTGCGCGGCGGAGCGGCGCGATCGTAGGCCGCCACCACCCAGGCACCGTCGGGGATGGCGCCGCCCGTGAGCCGGTGGATGCCGTTGCCGGCATGATCCACGGCGTAGTCGGTGCCCTCGGTGTAGGCCGTGGCCCCGTCCAGGCTGGTGACGCTCGCCACCGGATCGCCGTCCGCCAGGGGAAAAACCAGGCGGCCGGTGGTGGTGCCCTGAAGGTAGACGGCCTCGTCGGCCACGGCGACGCGCTCGGCGGGGCGCGTGCTCGCCGCCCCGCCGGCCAGGAAGCGACGCAGGTTGGCGGCGGTCTGGCCCTCGGCGGCGAAGGCCAGGCGCAGACCCTGGCGCCGGGACCCGCGCTCGGCCACGGCCAGGGTGCCGTCAGGCCGGTCGGCCAGGCGCTCCAGCACCTCGCCCGTGGGCTCGAGCCCGCGATCCACCACGTTGCCCAGGGGATAATAGGGCCCGGTGGTGCCGTCGTCGCCGCGCTCGGCGAAGGCCAGGAAGAGGCCCCCGGGATGCAGGGGCGGATGATGCCTGCTCATCGGCCACCTCCCTGCAGGATGCGGCGCGCCCGTTGGCGCAGCCGGGCGGCACTTTCACGCCCGCCCGGGCGCACGCCGTGGCGTGCCAGGAGGGCCTTGAGGGCGCGCCGGTCCAGGTGTTCCACCCGGGCCGCCACACGGCCGTGCCGGCGCCGCTGATTGTGTCCGGTCAGGCTCATGCGGAACCTCCGTGTGCCGGAAGAAAACGCGGCCCGGCGGCGGGCCGCTTTCGCGTGGTCCGGGGCGCCCCGCTCTGGACGCGGCCTCCCCACCACACCGTCGTCTTGAGGTGCCGCGCCGCTGGCGCGGCCTGCCCACCCCAGCGTCGTCTTGAGGTGCCGCGCCGCTGGCGCGGCCTCGAAAGACGAGGCCACACGCCCCGCCGCCAGCCGCCGGAAAAAAGACCGGGGGAGGCGCGTGACCTCCCCCGGCGAAAGGGGGTTTTTCCGGAGCGCGGGTCAGAGCGTTTTCCGATCCTGTCCGGTCAAAAAACGCTCTCGGGGCGCGACGGCGCCCCGCCCCGGTCAGGGGCGAGAGCCTGCGTGGCGACGGAACGCCCGTTCAAACGGGCTGCGCCCGTTTGGACGGAAAAGGCTTTAGACGTTGGTGACGAGCGCCGCCATGGGCACCTGTTTGCGGTTGGCCACGCGCGCCCAGTTGGCACCGTCGGCCAGCTCGGCGTTGGTGGGCGAGGCGCCGGAGGGCGTGCCGGTGAAGCTCATGCCCATCGGATGCAGGGCGACGTGGCGGCGGTTGACGAAGTACTCGATGCCCTCGCCGTTGCCGCCCAGCTCGTCGCGGTCCACGGCCACCGGCACCTTGGGGCGCGCCTCGCCGTAGGCGAGCGCCCCGGGGGCCAGGAGGTAGGTGGTATAGGTGGTGTTGGTGCCGTTTGTGCCGCTGGGCACGGCGTCGGACTGCACCAGGCGCATGCCCATGTAGGTGGGGATCTGCACCTGCGTGCGGCTGTCCGGGATGTAGTTGATGAGGTCCGCCTTCTGGATCTGCTGATAGATGGTGGAATGCACCATCATCACGCCCAGGTCCTCGGCGGCATCGCCCATGGTGCCGCGGGCATCGATGACGGCGGCGGCGTGCAGGCGGTTGGCATCCCCCGGGGTCTGGTCCGTGGAGATGTCGATGACGCCGTCCGAGGCCATGTTGCTCTCGGCGAAGACGCCGTTGATGGTGTTGAGCGCGGCCGTCTGCAGCCGGCGGGCCCAGTACGGGGTGATGCGGTCGGCGATGAGCCGCATGGGGTCGTCGCCGGCCATGGCGCCGGCCAGGTCGGCGGCGGCGAAGGACACGGCGCGCCGCAGGACGGGGGCGATCTGCTCGCCGCCGGTGAGGCTGTGGGCCGTGAGGCTGGCGGCGGGATCGTCGCTGGTGACGGCGTCGGCGCCCTCCAGGTCCTGCCAGAAGGGCACGCTGACGGCGCTGCCGCCGTTTTCCATGTGGCGCGACAGGGCCTGGTCCTCGCGCGCGACGCCGCTCTGGAACAGCACCGTCTGTTCCTGGGTGCGCGCCACCAGGTAGTTCATGAAGATCTCGGGGACGATGACGTCCGAGATGCCGGTGACCGCCATGAAGGCACTCCTTTAACGGTGGAGGGAGAGGACGGGCCGGAAGGCCGGATCAGCCCCCGGCCTCGCCGGCCAGAACGCGGGCGAGCGCCGGGTTGGTGCGCAGCATCTCGCCCTGGCGGGTGAGGTTGTAGCTTTCCGGCGACCACGGGTTGCCGATGCCGGTGCCGCTGCCGTTCCCGGCGTTGCCGGGGGCGCCACCGCCCGTGGCGCGGCGGAAGAAGTTGGCGGGCAGGCGGCCGTCGGCCTTCATCTCCTCGATGAGGACGGCGGGCCCCTTGGCGGCGCCCTCGGCGTCCGTCACCGGCTCGCCATTGTCGACGGCCACCACGCGGCCGTCGCGGTGGGCCAGATCCTGCTTCAGCCGGTCCACCAGGAAGGGCACCATGTCGGGGTCCACCTCGGCCGCACGCGCCGCCTCGCGGATGGCCGCCTCGACGCGGCCGGCGGCCATTTCCGCCTCCAGGTCGGCGCGCGCCTGCCGCTCGTCGGCCAGCTCCTTTTCCAGGCTGGCGATGCGGTTGTCATAGCGCGCCGCCACGCTCTCGCGCAGCCGCTGGCGCGCCGTCTCGATGTCGCCCTGGGCGAGGGCCTGCGCCACGGCGTCGTCCTCGGCCTTGTCGCGCAGGGCCTTGAGCTGGGCCACGCCCTCGCGGCCGCCCAGGTCCTCGATGAGGCCCTTCAGTTCGGCCACCTGCTCCTTGAGCTGGCGGTTGGAGCCGAGCAGTTCCTGGTTCTTGGCCTTCAGGCCGGCGACGGCGTTCTCCACGGCGGCATCGATGCGCGCCTGAAGGTCCTCGTTGGCACTGCCCTGCTGCTCGGACGCGACGGCCTCGCCGCCGGCGCCCTGGTTCTCGGCGTCGGCCATGCCGGCCTCCCTTGTGGTGGAAGAAAAGGAGACGAAACCGGAAGCCGGGCTGTTCCCCCGTGCCATCCTCCCGGGCGTTTTGTTTCCAGGAGAATGCGCGGAGCCCTCCGTCATCCCGAGGTGCTTTGTTCCAAAGGAAAAAAGCCGACCCCTTCGTCGTCCCGAGGTGCTCCGCCGCGGGCGAAGCCTCGAAGGACGTCGTCCTGAGGTGCTCCGCCGCAGGCGGAGCCTCGAAGGACGTCGTCCCGAGGTGCTTTTTCCAGGGGAAAAAGCGGACCCCTTTGTCGTCCTGAGGTGCTTTTTCCAGAGGAAAAAGCCTCGAAGGACGATGCCGACGACACCCGGACCTCCGGCCACGAAAAAAGGGCCGCCCCCGGGGCGGCCCTTCGCTGAAGCTTCCCCCGGAAGCTCCCGGCGGACGGCCTGCCACCGCCCGCCGGCACCTCCCGGCGTCATGTCATACCAACCGACGTCGTCTTGAGGTGCTTTTGCCACCCGGCAAAAGCCTCGAAAGACGACGCCGGGCTACGCCCTCGCGGTTTGTCGGTCACCGGCGCCCAGCAGCTCCTGCACCAGCCGCCGCGCCGTTTCCGCCCCGGCCGGGTCGAGGCGCGCCCGCGCCGGCGACACCCCGGGGAGCAGCAGGCAGCGCACCACGGCGCCGGCGATGACGGACTGGTAGCTGGCGGCGAACAGGAAATAGACGCACAGGGCCCGCACCTCTCCCGCCATGGTGGCGGGCAGGCGATCCAGGGCGCCGATCCGGCGCCCGGCCCAACGCAGGCGCCCCCGCAGGGCGTTCAGGACCAGCGAGCGCGCCACCCGCCCGTCGTTGATTGCAGCCGCCATGCGTTCCATCTGGGCCACCAGGGCGGCGGGCATCTCGTGCCGGTCCATGAGACGTTCGGCCTGGGCAAAAAAGGCCCGCACGCAGTGCCGCTGGCGCAGGGTGCGCTCCGCACGGTCACGCCCCCACGCCCCCGCCAGCACCGCGGCGGCGACGGGCGCCACCGCCCACAACGCCGCTTCAACCAAGGCCGCCCCCGATCCGTTGCCCTGACGCTATCCGATCGAAGGCTAGCGCCAGCAGCCTCGCGCTGCAACGGACAATCCTGTTACACTATTGCGTCGCGGCGACGCGCGATAATCCGGGGCACCGTCACGACAAGCCACCATGCCGCGGCCTGCCCCGCGGGCAGCCACGGGGGCCCTCCGGCCCTTTTCCCTTTTCGTCACGTGTCGAACAGGCGGAGCCCGAACAGGGACTTCGAGAGCCTTTATGCCCCGGCAGCGGGCACCCGGTCTGTACCCAGAACGCCCTGGACCAGTCGGCGCGCGGTTTCAGAGCCCACGGGGTCATGGCGCGCCTGGGCCGGTGACACGCCTGTCAGAAGCATTCGCCGGACCAACGCCCCGGCGAACACGGACTGATAGCTGGCGGCGAACAGAAAATAGACGTGCAGGGCTGCCATGCCGCGAATAACGCTTTCCGGGGCTTGCTGGAGCACCCGGACCCGTTCCTGCACGGCTTCCGGCGGGTGTTGCACGGCCCGGCTCAGGCGTCCCGTAATGGCGTACCCCACAAGCTGACGTGCCACCCGGCCACTTCGCAGGTTTCGGGCCATGACCGTCACGTCCGAACGTAGAGGCTCGGGCATCCCTTCCTCACCCAACAAGCGGTCCGCCTGGGCGAAAAAGGCCTCCATGCAATGGCGCTGGCGATTGGCCCGGACCGCCTTGTGCCGGCCCCACAAGCCAGCCAAGGCAAACCCCGCAACGGCCGCGAGCGCCACTGCCATGAGCCAGGGATCAGCCATCTTCATCCGGCCCTGTCGTTTGTTGAT
The DNA here is from genome assembly GCA_913055885.1 of uncultured Rhodospirillales bacterium. Taxonomy (GTDB): domain Bacteria; phylum Pseudomonadota; class Alphaproteobacteria; order Rhodospirillales; family CAJXLG01; genus CAJXLG01. The sequence goes on along the minus strand of CAJXLG010000077.1, from coordinate 372 downwards.
TCTTGGTATCGGATTCTTGTTCTTCCGGCCGCTCGTGGAACGCCATAAGCTGCCGCTTATGGTATCTTTTATTGTCCCTGTCCTCAACGATCGCCCGGCACAGCGCGGGCACGGCTTCACGCAACACCCAGGCCAAGAGAAACAGGACGAAAGCCCACAGGCCGTATTCGTGCAGCGTTTCAATCAGGAACTGCCCGATGGCCTTCACGAACCACTCCGTCCTGCCGGTCATGATCGCGGGGAACCGCTACGCGAGCGTAGCCGGTACCGCCCCCACGTCAAGCGCCCTTATTGTCCATAATCCCGGACCACCACGTAGCCCGGGCTGGCAAGAGGCTTGCGTAGGGGGTCTCTTGGGCACTGTTATCAAAA
>CAJXLG010000076.1 GCA_913055885.1 uncultured Rhodospirillales bacterium | reverse complement strand
GTCATTGGCCGGCTGTGCCTGCGTGGCGCCGGCGGTGGTATGGGTCATGACGCCGTCGTACAGGAGCGTGGCGCCGGCGTAGGGCTCCCACATGCCGGTGCTGTAGGCCGCCTTGCCCCCCGCCTGGATCTCGCCCAGGGTGGCTGTCTGCTCGGGCTGCCGGGTGCCGTTGCTTTCCGTGTAGGCGTCGGTTTCCTGGTGCGCCGTCATGTAGCCGAGCTTGCCCGAAAGGACCCACGGCCCGGCAAGGTGGTAGTAGGTGGCGTTGGCGTTGAGCATCCAGCGGGTGCCGTCGTAGGAGCCGGTGATTCGGGTGGCGCCCGGCTTGCGGTCCACGTCGCTGTCCATCCAGCCGTAGCACGCCATGGCGTCCACGACGAGGCTGCCGTCCAGGAGCATCAGGGCGCCGTAGGGCGTCACCTGATAGCCCGTGGTGTCCTGGCTGCCGTTGTTGAAGTCGGTGTCCATGTCCAGCCACTCGGCGGAAACGGCGAGGCCGCCCATGAGCTTTTCGGAGAAGCGATAGTCGGCGCCGCCGACGAGGGTATAGAGGTTGCCGTCGTATTCGGTGGAGGACAGGTCGTTCTCGAGCCAGGAATGGCTGGCGGAGGCCCAGACGCCCATGCGGTCCATGCCGTCGCCGGCGGGCAGGCCCCGGCTGTTGACCAGGTGGACGGTCTGTTCGTCCTCGCTCACCTGGAAGGCGTCGTCCATTTCGCCGGGGCCGGCCAGGGCGGCATAGCCCCCGCCGTCACCGCTTTCCGTCCGGCCGGCGCCGCGTCCGGGAACGAGCCCGGAGGTGGGGCCGGCGGGCGCGGGCGCCCCGTCCGGCGCGGGCGCGTTGTCGGGCGCGCCGCCGCCCGGGGTGTCCGGCGCGGGCGCGGGGGAGGCGGGTGTCGGCGTGGGCCGGGGGGCCGTGAATTGCGCGATGCGCCGCGACACCAGGCCGCTGGTCTGTTTCACCGACTGCTTGAGGGTCTCGGATTGCGTAACGGCGTTGGACGGCTCGGTCGCCGTGGTATTGGCGATGGTGACCTTGAACTTCACCTTGTTGCCCGTGTTGGTTTCGCCCATGTCCGCCATGGCGCTGATGCCGAAGGCCGTTTGGTACGATGAGGGCGAGGCGTTATCGAATTTGAGGACGAAGGTGTCCGTACCGGTGCCCTCCTCCGGGGCCGTATAGCGCACGGAACGGACCGGGATGGTCGAGGTGTGGTCGCTGTAGAAGCCCGTCTCGCACGTGGTGGGCAGGCTGTTGCTGTAGGTAACGTCGCCGAAGGACAGGCTGCCCTGGTCCACGGCGTCGGTTACGCTGGCCTGGTCCGGCGAGCTGTCGGTCCAGCTACAGCCGCCGCCCTCGCCACCGAAGAACCCGTAAGCGCCCAGTTTGATGGTCTCGCCCGGCTGGACGGTGTATTCCAGGGTCGTGGCAATGGTGCCGGCGCGTGCGGCATGGCCCCCCGCGATGCAGCCGAGAGCCGTGACACCGCCGATAAAGAGCCGCAGGGCCGTCTTCCGCATAATCCGTCTCTCCTCTCGCCCCGAAAACCTTTGGTTTGCACGAACATTGCCAAAAAACAGCGACGAACAAAAAATGAATTTTCGGGCCCGGAAGCCCTCCACCGGAAAAAGAACGGCCCGGGCCGCAAGCGGCCCGGGCCCGGAGAACAGGCTGGCCGTGCCGGGGGCTACTTGGCCACCTGGGCGATCTTCGGTGCCTTGATGATATTCTGGTTGAGGGCCGCGTCGCCGTCGGGGTCGCCGCCGAAGGCGACGGCCAGGAGCTGGCTGTAGAACACCACCGGGATGTCGAAGTGCGTCCCGTACTTGTCGTTGATGGCGCCCTGATACATCTCCAGGTTCGTCTGGCACAGGGGACAGGGCGTGGCAATGCAGTCCACGCCGCGCTCCTGCGCCTCCTGGAGGATGTCGCGCATCAGGTGGATGGTCTTGTCCGGGCTCATCACCGCCACGGAGCCGCCGCAGCAGTTGGTGCGCGCCTTGAAGTCCACGGCCTCGGCCCCGGCCGCCTCGATGAAATCGTCCAGGAACCTGGGATTGTCGTATTCATCGAAGTTGCCGCCGCGTTCGGTGGCGGCGTGGGGGCGCACCGTCTGGCAGCCCACCCAGCCGGCGACTTTCAGGCCCTTGAGGGGCTTCTTGACGCTCTCGCGGATCTTGTCGAGGCCCACGTCGTTGATGAGCACCTCGCAGATGTGGCGCACGTTGAGGCTGGCGTCATAGGAACGCCCGGCGGCGCCCAGGGCCTCGTTCATCTCCTCGTACACCTGCTTGTCCTCGCGCATCGCCTCGTTGGCGTAATGCGTGTTGAGGAAGCAGGCGGCGCACGGGGTGACCACGTCCTGGTTCCCCTGGGCCTTGGCCTGGGCCAGGTTGCGGGCGGACATGGCGGTGGTCGGCGCGTGGCCGCCCTTGATGTGGTTCACGGAGGCCCCGCAGCAGTTCCAGTCCTCGATGGGCTCCAGCTCGATGCCCAGGGTCCTGGCGATGCTTTGCAGGGACTTGTCCAGGTGGGCCCCGCTGGCCTCGGAGCTGCACCCGGGATAGTAGGTCATCTTGGTGGTCATGGTTCAGTTCCCCTTGCCGCCGCCCTTGTGGCGTTCCTCGATCTCGCGGGCCTTGTCGAGGATGGTCTTGAGTTCGCCCTTGCCCTTGATCTTGTGGGGCAGGCCGAGGGGCATGCGCTTGGTCTTCACCATGTTCCAGGCGATCTTCATGTTGTCCATGCCCTTCTTGAAGCCCGCCGACAGGCCCTCGGAGAAGTAGAACTTGCCGGTGACGATGCGCTCGTCGGTCCGGCCGTAGCGTTCCGCCGAGAAGTTGAAGGCGGCGGAGAAGCGGGCGTTGTCCGATTCCACGGCCTCCTTGTAGCCCTCGCGCACCGCCACCACGGCCAGGTCGTGCAGGATATAGGTGACGGGCACCTGGCGCGGGCAGCGGACCACGCAGTTGTAGCAGGACACGCAGTTCCACAGGGTGTTGGAGGACAGGACGGCGTCCTTCATGCCGGCCCGGATCATCATGAAGAGCTTCCGGGGCCCGTAGTCCATCTGCGTGCCGACGGGGCAGGAACCGGAGCACGTGCCGCACTGCATGCACAGGGCGAGCCGGTCCCCGCCGTCCACGTTCTCGTAGACCCAGCGGGCGAAGCCCAGGTCGTACTTGCGGGTCGCTTGGGGGGACGTCGTCGTCATGGTCTAGAACCCCTTGAACGGATTGGGCCCGAGGTCGTCGATTTCCTTCACGAAGTCGTTGATGACCTGCGGCAGGCGTCCGGAATCGGCGATGGAGGCCTCCGCCTGGACGACCCGCTCGGCCTCGAGCATCATGCTCTTGAGCGTCTCGCCCACCTTGGACAGGCGTTCCTCGGCCATGGCGCTGCCCTTGACGAAGTGGCACTGGTAGTCGTCGCCCGACTTGCAGCCGAGGAGGAGGGCGCCGTCATAGCCCACGGACAGGGCATCCGAGATGCACAGCAGGCTCACGGAGCCCAGGCAGCGCACCGGCACGATGCGCACATAGGGGCTGAGCCCGGCGCGGTTGATGCCCGCCATGTCCAGGGCCGGGTAGGCGTCGTTCTCGCACGCCATCACGAGGATGCGCGGCTTCTCGTCGAATTCGTCGGGGATTTCCACCGACTTGATCATGGAGGACAGCATGTCCACCGAATAGTTGTCGAAGCTGATGGTGCGCACGGGGCAGGCGCCCATGCACGTGCCACAGCGACGGCAACGGGTGGGGTTGACCAGCGGATAGTCCTGGTCGTCCTCGTCGATGGCGCCGAAGGGGCACTCCACCGTGCAGCGGCGGCAGCGCGTGCAGGCGCTGTAGCCGATGCGCGGGAAGGAAAGGTCCCCGGACCGCGGGTGCACGGCGGCGCCCTCGCTGGCGTTGTGGATGGCCTGCACCGCCTTGAGGGCGGCGCCCGCCGCGTCCTCGCGGGCCTCGGCCATGTCCATGGGCCGGCGCACCGGGCCGCAGGTATAGATGCCCGTCCGCCGGGTTTCGTAGGGGAAGCAGATGTAGTGGCTGTCGGCGAAACCGTCGGCCAGCATGGGCAGGTGCGGGCCCTGGCGGTACTGGAGGTTCAGGATGGGGCCGCCCGACGGCGCGGTGCCGGGCCGCTCGGGCACCTCCGGCTCGCCGTTGTTATAGCCGGCCACCTTGATGGGCGATTCCGGATTGATGTCGTTGTCCAGTTGCTCGGCGCCGTATTCCGGCGTCTCCTGGTCCGGATCGGTGCTGTTGGGCACCATGCCCGTGGCGAGGACCACCATGTCCAGGCCGGACATGGGCACCTCCTCGCCCAGCAGGTGGTCGTCCACCGTCACCTGCAGGTCGGAGCCGACGTTCTTGACGCTGCCCTTGATGAAGATGACGCCCTGTTCCTGGGCCTCGCGGTAGAATTCCTCGGCCGTGCCCGGGGTGCGCATCTCGTCGTAGACCACGTAGACCATGGTCTCCGGGTCGGCCTTCTTGAGCTGCAGCGCCTGTTTCAGGGTGACGGCGCAGCACACCGAGGAGCAGTAGGGCAGGTGGTTGTGGTCGCGCTGCCCGGCGCACTGGATGAAGGCGACGCTCTTGGGCGCGTTGCCGTCGGAGCGGCGCCTGGCGCCGCCCTCGCTCAGCATGCCCTCCAGCTCGACGTTGGTGACCACGTCGGGGCTGGCGCCGTAGCCCAGATGGCCCAGGTTGCTCGGGTCATAGGCCCGCCAGCCGGTGGCCACCACGATGGCGCCCACCTTTTCCTGGGCACCGCCCGACAGGGTCACGCTGTACTGCCCCGGCATGCCCGAGGTTTCCGTGACGGTGGTGCCCGTCTTCACCGTGATCCGGTTGTCGTTCTCGACGGCCTGCACATCGCTCTCGATGTCGTTCTCCTGCAGGCCGCGATAAGGCGGCTTGTGGGGCGTCAGGGCGGTGCGGCCGCGGGCGTTGCCGCCCAGCTGGTCGGCCTTGTCCACGAGCAGGACCTCGTGGCCCGCCCCGGATGCCTCGCGTGCCGCGGCGAGGCCGGCGGGGCCGCCGCCCACCACCAGGACACGGCTGGATTCCACGGATTCCTCGTGCGGCGTGGGCGGGGCGATCTTGCCCGACTGCGTGGCGGCCATGCGGATGTTGTCGGCCGCCAGCATCTGGGTGTCCTCCTCGCCGGCGGGCTGCATCCACACCACCTGCTCACGCAGGTTGGCGCGCACCACCTGGGTGCTGCCGAAGCGGAAGCGGTCCGCCATGACGCGGGGCGAGCAGGCGCCCACCACCACCTGGTTCACCTCGCCGTTCTCCAGGTCGTCGCTGATGGTCTTAACGCCCGCGTCGCCGCACAGACATTCGCTCTGCTTGACGGGCAGCTTGAATTCCTTGCTGGCCACTTCGGCGAGGGCGTCCATGTCGAGGGCCTCGCCGATGCCGCAGCCGCTGCACAGATAGACGCCGGTCTGCTTTCCTTCCATGGGTTTCTTCCTCCCGGGGCTTTATCGCGCGGGGCCCGCGACCGCCTGGATGGCCTTCAGGGCGGCGGCGGTGGCCGATTGCGTGGACATGGAGACATCCAGCGGGCCGGAAGCCACGCCGGCGGCGGCGACACCCTCCTCGGCCGGCTGCGCCGGCACGACGAAGGAATATTCGTCCTGGCCCGTGTTCACGGGCAGGTGTTCGCCGGCAACGGAGGGCTCCATGCCCGTGGCCAGCACCACGAGGTCGTAGGGGGCGGCATAGATCTCGCGGGTGATGGTGTTCTCGCCCTTGACCACGGGGCGGCCGTCCGGGCCGGCCTCGATGGCCGAGGGCTTGGACTTGATCCAGCTCACCTGCGGATCGACCTTCAGCTTGTTGTAGAAGGCCTCCAGTTTGTCGTGCGCCCGGATGTCGATGTAATAGATGTCCACCTGGGCATCGGCGTACTGCTCGCGCACGTAGGCGGCGTGCTTCATGGACGCCAGGCAACAGATGCGGGAGCAGTAGGGCAGATGGTTGAGATCACGCGATCCGGCGCACTGGATCATGGCCACGCGCTTGGCCTCGGTGCCGTCGCTGGGACGGGTGATGCGCCCGCCGGTGGGCCCGTCGTGGGCGGCCAGGCGCTCCATCTCCACGTTATTCACCACGTCCGGCAGGCTGGCGTGGTTGTAATTGGTCAGGTTGGCCGGATCATACGGCCGCCAGCCGGTGGCCCAGACGATGGCCCCCACCTGGAGGTCGAAGGTCTGCTCCGTCTCCTCCAGGTCGATGGCGTCGTACTTGCAGGCGTCCTTGATCTTCTGGGCCTCGGGCGTGCCGATGACGGAGGGATCGATGACGTAGCGCATGGGGAACGCCATCTCGTGCGGCAGATGGGCCGCGGTCGTCTCGCCCAGGCCGTAATCGAAGGGGTCGGCCACCTTGGTTTCCGACGCCTCGGCGCACGCCCCGCAGGCGGTGCAGTTGGCGTTAACGTAGCGCGGGCTGGTCTTGACGGTCACGGAATAGTTGCCGCGCTCGCCGGAGACCCCGTCCACCTGCGCCATGGTGAAGACTTTCACCCGCGGATTCTTGCGGATGCGCTGATAGTTGATCTCCAGGCCGCAGGTGGGGTGGCACAGCTTGGGGAAGTAGCGGTTCAGCTGGGCGACACGGCCGCCCAGGCTGGGGCCGGCCTCCAGCAGAACCGTCTCGTATCCCGCCTCCGCCGCTTCCAGGGCGGCGGTGACGCCGCTGATGCCGCCACCGACCACGAGGATGGTCTGGCTTCGGGGCTGTTGGTCGCTCATCTCCCCTCACTCCACAGTGACCCGGCCGCCGACGACGGCGGCCCTTCTCGTCTCGCGGGCGGGGGCCGCCGCGCGGCGACCCCCGGCCGTCCTTAGCTGCCCTTCTGGTACCAGTCCACGAGGATCTGCACCACTTCCGGGCGGCTGAACTCGGGCGGCACGTCGGTGCGGCCCTCGGACAGCATCTCGCGCAGCTTGGTGCCGGAAATGGTCACGCGGTCCTCCTCGGGGTGCGGGCACGTCTTGCCCGTGGCCATGTTCTGACACTTGCTGCAGAAGAAGGTCATGTCGAACTTCAGCGGCCGCGTCTTCAGGTCGTCCGACGACACGTGGTCGAAGATGTGCTGGGCGTCGAACGGCCCGTAGTAGTCGCCCGCGCCGGCGTGGTCGCGGCCCACCACCAGGTGGGAGCAGCCGAAGTTCTGGCGGAACACGGCGTGCAGCAGGGCCTCGCGCGGGCCGGCGTAGCGCATCTCAATGGGATAGCCGGCCTGGATGGCCGTGCCCGGCACGAAGTAGTCGTTGAGCAGCTTGTCGATGGCCTTGACGCGCACCTCGGCGGGGATGTCGCCCTTCTTCAGCGCGCCCAGCACCTGGTGGATGAGCACGCCGTCGGTCATCTCGATGGCGAGCTTGGCCAGGTGCTCGTGGCTGCGGTGCATGGGGTTGCGCGTCTGGAACGCCGTGACCGTGGACCATCCCTTCTCGCTGAACATGGCCCGTGTCTCGGCGGGGCGCATGAAGAGGTAGTCGTAGGTCTTGGGGTAGTGGCTCTCGGAGAGCGCGCGCACCTTGCCGGCGACATTGACCTCCTTCTGGCCCATCACCTTCTGCACGCCGGGATGCTTTTCCTCGGCCGTGCGGAAGACGTGCTCGCACTCCCACTGCTTGTCGATGGTGTAGGATTCGCTGAACTCGAGGATGCCCATCACCTCGCCGGTCTCGTCATCCACGAGCGCCACTTCCTCGCCCTGCTTGAGGCTGTTGGCCGTGTCGCGGTCCGTGGAAAGGGTGATGGGAATGGGCCAGAAAAGGCCGTTGGACAGGCGCATGTCCTGGCACGCGCCCTTCCAGTCGTCGTGCCCCATGAAGCCCTCGAGGGGGGTATAGGCCCCCATGGCCATCATGATGACGTCCGAGGTCTCGCGGCTGGTCATGCGGATCTGCTTGAGGGACTCGGCCCGCTTGATCTCCTCGTTCCGCTCCACCTCGGGCACCATGAGCGGCTTGAGGGTATCACTGCCGTGCGGGGGTACGAGTTTGGACATGGACACACCTCCCTGAAACTTCCTTGCCTCCGTCATCCGCCGCGGGCGGAGGACGCGCCGCCCCGTCCGGCACCGGGGCCGCGGGCGGCGGGATTGCGGCTCGTCAGGGGAAGGACGGAACACCCGGATGCCGGCCACGGCGCACGGCGCGGGCCGCGGGGCACGGAAGCGCGTAGCGTCGGCCCGGTTGTCTGACGTTCAGGCATTCTCCTCCCCGATCAAACGCGCGGCTTCGGGGCCGCGTCATATTCTGTTGATCGGCTCCGGACCATAACCGCTTCGGCGCGTCGAATCCACACCAACTTGAACAGAACCTAAAGTTCGGTGTGTTTCCGGGCGTTGCCGCGGGCTTTATGGGCGGGATAGCGGGTGGCGTTGGCGTCGATCTTGGCCCGGGCCGCAGCCACCGGGTCCACGCCCGCCCGCTCGCATATCAATAAAAGATAGAGAAAGACATCGGCCACTTCGTTTTGCAGGGAATCGTGAAAGGCCTTGTCGTCTTTCAGGCGGGACTCCACTTCGGAGTCGGTCTGCCACTGCGCCAGTTCGAGAAGCTCCGATGCCTCGATGTCCAGCGAGACCATGAGATTCTTGAGGGTGTGGAACTGCGCCCAGTCGCGTTCGTCGCGGAAGGCGACGAGGCGCCGCGTGAGGTCGGCGATGGCGTCATCCATCGAAGAAAGCCCCCCTATTTGGGATGTTGGCGCGGTCGTTCAAGGGCGTATGTCAGGGAAGATTTGACAACGCTCATACACGGCTATAACAATCCCGCCACGTCCAAGGAAAGGCGGTCCGGCGGGCCGGGAGTGCCCGAATTCCCGGAAAAATCGCCGGGCTGGACGTGGTCCCGCGCCGGCGTTGGGTGCCGGCGTCCGGAAGTTAGGGAGGAAGCTCAATGCCCACGTTTGTCCACACCGAAAAGTGCGACGGATGCAAGGGCGGTCAGGTTACCGCCTGCATGTACATCTGTCCGAACGACCTGATGACGCTCGACACCGAGCGGATGAAGGCCTACAACCAGGAGCCCGAGCAGTGCTGGGAGTGCCAGTGCTGCGTGAAGGCCTGCCCGCAGCAGGCGATCGAGGTCCGGGCCTATTCGGACATCGTGCCCATGGGTGGTGCCTGCATCCCCATGCGGACGGACACCGCCATCATGTGGACCATCAAGTTCCGCGATGGCGAGGTGAAGCGCTTCAAGTTCCCGGTGCGCACGACCCCGGTGGACTCCATCGACCCCTACGGCGGCAAGCCGGAAGCGAGCGACCTGGACAGCAACCTGCTGTTCACCGAGCAGGGCAAGACGCTGGACACCATCTAAACCGGGTGGACGGTGTGTGAACCCTGTTCAATCGTCCGCGTTCCGAGTAAACCCGACCGCAACGAGATCTGGCCGCCGTGGTGTGGCCTAGGGAGTGAGGAGACATGAGCGGAGAATTCGGGAACCCCGAGATTGTCGAGATCGACACCGACCTGCTGCTGGTCGGTGGCGGCATGGCCTGCTGTGGCGCCGCTTACGAAGCGAAGCGCTGGGCGGGCGACAACTACAAGATCACCCTGGTGGACAAGGCCGCGCTGGATCGCTCGGGCGCCGTGGCGCAGGGCCTGTCCGCCATCAACACCTACCTGCACGACCAGGATCCGCGCGAGTACGTCCAGATGGTCTCCGCCGACCTGATGGGCATTACCCGTGACGACCTGGTGTTCGACGTGGGCCGCCACGTGGACGATTCCGTCCACCTCTTCGAGGAGTGGGGCCTGCCCGTCTGGAAGGAGAAGGACTCCGAGGGCATTCCGCTCAAGGACGGCGGCCGCCCGGTGCGCTCCGGGCGCTGGCAGATGATGATCCACGGCGAGGGGTACAAGCCCATCGTCGCCGAGGCCGCCAAGAAGGCGCTCGGCATCGACAACATCCTGGAGCGCGTGTTCATCGTGAAGTTCCTCCTCGATTCCAACGAGGAGAACCGCATCGCCGGCGCCGTCGGCTTCTCCGTGCGTGAGCACAAGCTCTACGTCTTCCGTGCCAACGCCATCCTCGATGCCTGCGGCGGCGCGGTGAACATCTCCCGCCCGCGCGCCACCGGCGAGGGCATGGGCCGCACCTGGTATCCGGTGTGGAACGCCGGCTCCACCTACGCCATGGCGGCGGAAGTGGGGGCCGAGCTCACCATGATGGAGAACCGCTTCGTGCCGGCCCGTTTCAAGGACGGCTACGGCCCGGTGGGCGCCTGGTTCCTGCTGTTCAAGTCGGTCGCCACCAACGCGTTCGACGAGAACTACGTGGAAAAGAACAAGGACCAAGTGGCCGAGTTCGCGCCGTACCACAAGGCGGCCGTGGTGCCCACGTGCCTGCGCAACCACGCCATGCTCAAGGAGATGCGTGACGGCAAGGGCCCCATCTTCATGCACACGCCCGCCGCCATGCAGCGCCTCTCCGAATCCATGACGGCCAAGGAAGTCAAGAACCTCGAATCCGAGGCCTGGGAGGACTTCCTGGACATGTGCATCGGCCAGGCGGGCGTCTGGGCCGGCATGAACATCCGCCCGGAGGAGACTCCCTCCGAGCTGATGCCGACGGAGCCCTATCTCCTCGGCTCCCACTCCGGCTGCTCCGGCATCTGGGTGTCCGGTCCCGAGGACCTGAACGTCCCGGACGAGTGGAAGTGGGGCTACAACCGCATGACCACCGTGAAGGGCCTCTTCACGGCGGGTGACGGTGTCGGCGCCTCCGGCCACAAGTTCTCCTCGGGCTCCCACGCCGAGGGCCGCATCGCCGGCAAGACCATGGTCCGCTTCGTGCGGGACAACAAGGACTTCAAGCCGACCCTGCACGCGGACATCAAGGAGATCACCGAGGAGATCTACAAGCCGGTCCGCAACTACTTCGAACACAAGGACAAGACCACGTCCGAGGATGTGAATCCGGATTACATCCTGCCGAAGTACGTGCAGATGCGCCTGCAGAAGATCATGGACGAGTACGTGGCCGGCATTTCCACGTACTACACCACCAACAAGCCGATGCTGGAGGAGGGCCTGAAGCACCTGCAGATGCTGAAGGAGGACGCCCTCCACATGCGCGGCAAGGACCTCCACGAGCTGATGCGGGCGTGGGAGAACTACCACCGCATCGTGGCCGCGGAGGCCCACCTGCGGCACATCATGCACCGCGAGGAGACCCGTTATCCGGGCTTCTACTACCGTGCGGACTGCCCGAAGCTGGACGACGACAACTGGAAGGTCTTCGTCAACTCGAAGATCG
>CAJXLG010000075.1 GCA_913055885.1 uncultured Rhodospirillales bacterium | reverse complement strand
AACTTCAGCGGAGCCGTCGGAGCCACGCTTGTCGCCGGGGGCATTTTTCTATTCCTTCTCTTATTTGGACTCATCTATGACTGGGCCCAGGGCGACCTTGACTGGGTCAAACCGAAACCCCGATTCACCCGGAGTGATATTAAGCAATGAGCCTTGCCGAAAGCAAAGCCGGTGGTAACGTCCTGATGACCGCCATTGATAAATTCCTTAACTGGGCCCGATTGAATTCCCTGTGGCCCATGGAGTTCGGCCTCGCCTGTTGTGCGATTGAAATGATGGCCACCGGGGCCTCCCGATTTGACTGGGATCGTTTTGGCATGGTTCCCCGGGCAACGCCCCGCCAGTCGGACGTCATGATCGTGGCGGGCACGCTCACCAACAAGATGGCGCCGGCGCTGCGGCGGGTGTACGACCAGATGCCCGAGCCGCGCTACGTCATCTCCATGGGCTCGTGCGCCAACGGCGGCGGCTACTACCACTACGCCTATTCGGTGGTGCGCGGCTGTGACCGCATCGTGCCCGTGGACGTCTATGTGCCGGGCTGCCCGCCCTCGGCGGAAGGGCTGCTGTACGGCGTCCTGCAGCTCCAGAAGAAGATCCGGCGCACCGGTACCCTGTTGCGCTGACGACCGGGAAGGAGACGGCGGGGATGAATCAGGCCCTCGCGGATCTTGGCGACTACATCGGCACCGTGCTCATGGATACGGTGACGGAGAGCCGCGTCGCCCACGACGAGCTCACGGTCGTCGCGGCCCGCGACGCCGTGCCCCAGGTGCTGAGCACGCTGCGGGACGACGTGAACCTCTACTTCCGGGTGCTCATCGACCTCTGTGGCGTGGACTACCCGGGTCGCGAGCCGCGCTTCGACGTCGTCTACCACCTGCTTTCCCTCAAGCATAACCAGCGCATCCGGGTGGTGACCCGCACCGACGCCCACACGCCGGTGCCCACGGTGACCCACCTCTATTCCGCCGCCACGTGGTTCGAGCGCGAGTGCTGGGACATGTACGGCGTGCTTTTCGCCGACAATCCCGACCTGCGCCGCATGCTGTCGGACTACGGTTTCGAGGGCCATCCGCTCCGGAAGGACTTCCCGCTCAGCGGCCACACGCAGGTGCGCTACGACGAGACGCAAAAGCGGGTGGTCTACGAGCCCGTGAACCTCACCCAGGAATACCGCGATTTCGACTTCCTGAGCCCGTGGGAGGCCATGACGGCCATGCCCGGCGATACCGTCCTGTCCGGCCGGGACGACAGCGCGGAAGGGGAGGCCTGACATGGCGGAGAGCCGCATCCAGAACTATTCCGTCAACTTCGGGCCGCAACACCCGGCCGCGCACGGTGTGCTGCGCCTCGTCCTGGAAATGGACGGCGAGGTGGTGGACCGCGCCGATCCCCATGTGGGCCTGTTGCACCGGGGGACGGAGAAGCTCATCGAGCACAAGACCTACCTCCAGGCGCTGCCGTATTTCGACCGCCTGGACTACGTCGCCCCCATGAACCAGGAGCACGCCTTCGCCCTGGCGGCGGAGCGCCTGCTGGGGGCCGAGGTGCCGCCGCGCGGCAAGGCCCTCCGGGTGCTGTGGTGCGAGATCGGGCGGCTTCTCAACCACATCCTCAACCTCACCACCTTCGCCCTGGACGTGGGCGCCATGACCCCGATGCTGTGGGGCTTCGAGGAACGCGAGAAGATGATGAGCTTCTACGAGCGCGTCTCCGGCGCCCGCATGCACGCCAACTACTTCCGGGTGGGCGGCGTCGCCCGCGACATGCCCGACGGCCTGGCCGAGGACATCGAGCGCTTCGTCGAGGAATTCCCCAAATTCATCGACGATCTGGAAGGGCTGCTCACGGACAACCGCATCTTCAAGCAGCGCACGGTGGACATCGGGGTGGTGTCGCCGGAAGAGGCCCTGGACTGGGGCTTCAGCGGTTCCAACCTGCGCGCTTCCGGCTGGGCCTGGGACCTGCGCCGGGCGCAGCCCTACGACGGCTACGAGCAGTACGACTTCGACATCCCGGTGGGCCGCAACGGCGACTGCTACGACCGCTACCTGGTGCGCATCCACGAGATGCGCCAGAGCCTGCGCATCATGAAGCAGGTGCTCCAGAACCTGCCCTCGGGTCCGGTGCGGGTGGAGGACAACAAGGTGACGCCGCCACCGCGGGCCGAGATGAAGACCTCCATGGAGGCCCTCATCCATCACTTCAAGCTCTTCACCGAGGGGGTCCACGTGCCGGCGGGCGAGGTCTACGCGCCGGTGGAAGCGCCCAAGGGCGAGTTCGGCGTCTATCTGGTTTCCGACGGCAGCAACCGCCCCTACCGCTGCAAGATCCGCGCGCCGGGCTTCGCCCATCTGCAGGCGCTGGATTTCATGAGCCAAGGCCACATGCTGGCGGACGTGGTGGCCAACATCGGCTCCCTGGACATCGTATTCGGCGAGATCGACCGATGACGCAGGAAACGACGCAGGGCCCGGATGGCTTCGCCTTCACGCCCGAGAATCTGGCGCGGGCGCGCGAGATCATCGCCCGCTATCCGGCGGGCAAGCAGGCGAGCGCCGTCATGCCGCTTCTCGATCTGGCGCAGCGCCAGCACGGCGGCTGGCTGCCGGGCGCGGCCATGGACTACGTGGCCGAATTCCTGGAGATGCCGCCCGTCCGGGTGTACGAGGTGGCCACCTTCTACACCATGTACAACAAGCGCCCCGTGGGCGCACACCACATCAAGGTGTGCACCAACATCGCCTGCTGGCTGCGCGGCGCCGAGGACCTCATGGCGGCCCTGCGCGAGCGCCGGGGGCTGGACAACGACGAGACGGACCGCGACGGCACCTACACCCTGTCCGAGGTGGAGTGCCTGGGCGCCTGCGTCAACGCGCCGGTGATGCAGGTGAATGACGATTACTATGAGGACCTGGACGCGGATTCGGCGCGCGCCGTCGTGGAGGCCCTGGGCCGCGGCGAGGCGCCGGCGCCCGGGTCGCGGACGGGCCGCCAGGGCTCGGCGCCGGAAGGCGGGCCGACGGTGCTCACCGGCAAGGGAGAGGGCTGATGCTCCGGGACGCCGACCGCATCTTTACCAACCTCTACGGCCAGCAGGGGCGCGACCTGAAGGCCGCCCGTGCGCGGGGCGACTGGGAAGGCACGGCCGAGCTCATCGCCAAGGGGCGCGACTGGATCAAGGAGGAAGTGAAGGCCTCGGGCCTGCGCGGGCGCGGCGGCGCCGGCTTTCCCACGGGGGTCAAATGGGGCTTCATGCCCGCCGAGGGCGGCGACCGGCCCAACATCATCGTCGTCAACGCCGACGAGGGCGAGCCGGGGACCTGCAAGGACCGCGACATCCTGCGCAACGAGCCCCACAAGCTCCTGGAGGGCATCCTGCTCGCCTGCGCGGGGACGGGGTCGCACCTCGCCTACATCTACATCCGCGGCGAGTTCGTGCGCGAGGCCGCCATCCTGGAAGAGGCCATCCAGGAAGCCCGTGACGCCGGCATGCTCGGCCCCGACGCCTGCGGTTCCGGCTTCTCGTGCGAGGTCTACGTCCATCGCGGCGCCGGCGCCTACGTCTGCGGCGAGGAGACGGGCCTGCTTACCAGCCTGGAAGGCAAGAAGGGGCAGCCGCGCATCAAGCCGCCGTTCCCCGCCCAGGTGGGGGTGTGGGGCTGTCCCACCACGGTGAACAACGTGGAATCCATCGCCGTGGTGCCCGCCATCTGCAAGCGCGGCTCGGACTGGTTTGCCGGCTTCGGCCGCGAGCGCAACACGGGCACCAAGATCTTCTGCATCTCCGGGCACGTGAACCGGCCGTGCAACGTGGAGGAATCCCTGAGCATTCCGCTCAAGGACCTCATCGAGACCCACGCCGGCGGTGTGCGCGGCGGCTGGGACAACCTGCTGGCCGTCATCCCGGGCGGCTCCTCCACACCGGCGCTGGACAAGGCCGCCTGCGAGGAGGCCGTCATGGATTTCGACGGCCTGGCGGAGCTGGGGACCGGCCTGGGCACGGCGGCCGTGGTGGTGATGGACAAGTCCACGGACATCGTGCGCGCGGTGGCGCGGCTGTCGCACTTCTATGCCCACGAGAGCTGCGGCCAGTGCACGCCCTGCCGCGAGGGCGCCGGCTGGCTGTGGCGCATGATGGAGCGGGTCGCCGCCGGCAACGCCCGCATCGACGAACTGGACGAGATGCAGGCGGTGGCCGACAACATCTCGGGCAACACCATTTGCGCCCTGGGCGACGCGGCGGCCTGGCCGGTGCAGGGGCTCTTGAAACGCTTCCGGCCGACGCTGGAACAGCACATCCGCGACAAGGGCAAGCGGGCGGCGTAGGAGTAACCCATGCCGACACTCACCATCGACGGCACGGAGATCGAGGTCGCCCCGGGCACCACGCTCCTTCAGGCGTGCGAGCAGCTCGGGATCGAGATCCCGCGCTTCTGCTACCACGAGCGGCTGAACATTGCCGGCAACTGCCGCATGTGCCTTGTGGAGGTGGAGAAGGCGCCCAAGCCCATGCCCTCCTGCGCCGCCGTGGCCGGCGACAACATGGTGGTCCACACGGACTCCGAAAGCGTCCGGCGGGCGCGCCGCGCCATCCTGGAGTTCCTGCTCATCAACCACCCCCTGGACTGTCCCATCTGCGACCAGGGCGGCGAGTGCGACCTGCAGGACCAGACGGTGGCCTACGGCCCCGACCGCAGCCGCTTCAACGAGGAGAAGCGCGCCGTCGCCGACAAGTACCTGGGGCCGCTCATCGACACGAGCATGACCCGGTGCATCCAGTGCACCCGCTGTGTGCGCTTCATGCACGAGGTGGCCGGCGTGCCCGAGCTGGGCGCCGCGTGGCGCGGTGAGGAAACGGAGATCACGCCCTACATCGAGAAGGGCCTGACCTCGGAGCTTTCCGGCAACATCATCGACCTGTGCCCGGTGGGGGCGCTCACCAACAAGCCCTATGCCTTCCAGGCGCGGCCGTGGGAGCTGGCCAAGACGCCGAGCATCGACGTGCACGACGCCGTGGGCAGCAACGTCCGCGTGGACAGCCGCGGGGACCGGGTCCTGCGCATCCTGCCGCGCGAGCACGAGGACGTGAACGAGGAGTGGCTGTCCGACAAGAGCCGCTTCGCCTGTGACGGCCTGGCGCGGCAGCGCATCGACACGCCCTACATCCGCGGCAACGACGGCCGCCTGCACCCGGCCCGCTGGGACGATGCCCTGCGCGCCGTGGCCGACGCCATGACGGACGTGCCCGCCGCCGAGATGGGGGCCATCGTGGGCGATCTGGTCGATTGCGAGGCCATGACGGCGCTTCTCGACCTGTGGCGCGGGCTGGGAAGCCCCCACATCGACTGCCGCCAGGATGGCGCCTACCTGGATGCGTCGGCGCGCGCCGGCTACGTCTTCAACAGCACCATCGCCGGCATCGAGGACGCGGACGCCCTGCTCATCGTGGGCAGCAACCCGCGCCTGGAAGCCCCCGTGCTCAACGCCCGCATCCGGAAGCGGTGGCGCACCGGGCGGCTCAGCGTGGGCGTTATCGGGCAGGCGGCGCCGCTCACCTACGATTATACCCACGTGGGCGAGGGGACGCGCGCCATTTCCGATGTCGCCAAGGGCGACAACGCCTTCGCCAAGGTGCTGAAGAACGCCGAGCGGCCCATGGTCATCGTGGGCATGGGCGCCCTCGACCGGGGCGACGGCGATTCCGTCACGGGCCATCTGCACCGGCTGGTGGAGAATTGCGGCATCGTGCGCGACGACTGGAACGGCTTCAACGTCCTGCACACGGCGGCGGCCCGCGTGGGCGGCCTGGACCTCGGCCTGGTGCCGGAGGACAAGGGGCTGTCGGCGCCCGCCATGCAGGCGGCGGCCGGCAAGGGGACCCTCAAGCTCCTCTACCTGCTGGGCGCGGACGAAGTGGATACCACGGCGCTGGGCGACGCCTTCGTGGTGTACCAGGGGCATCACGGCGATGCCGGCGCGGCGCGCGCTGACGTGGTGCTGCCCGGGGCCGCCTACACGGAAAAGGACGCCACCTACGTCAACACGGAGGGCCGGCCGCAACGGACGCAGCGCGCCGTCTGCCCGCCCGGCGAGGCGCGGCCCGACTGGGCCATCCTGCGCGCCCTCTCGGCGCGCGTGGGGCACACCCTGCCGTACGACACCCTGGAGGACGTGCGCCACCGCATGACCCGCATCAATCCGGTGCTGGGGCGTGTGGACGAGGTGGTGCCGGCCGACTGGTCGGCCGTCACCAAGCTGCGCGGCAAGACGCCGCGCAAGGCGCCCTTCGAGAGCCCCGTGCGGGTGTTCTACCAGACCGACGCGATCAGCCGTGTCTCGCCGACCATGGCGGCCTGCGTGCGCGAGCACGGCCTGGGGGACGACGACAGGAAGGCGGGAAGCGATGGCTGAGCTGTGGACCGGCTATATCTGGCCGACGATCATCATCATCGCCCAGATCGTGGCCCTGGTGGTGCCGCTGCTTCTGGCCGTGGCCTATCTCACCTATGCCGAGCGGCGCGTCATCGGCGGCATCCAGCTCCGCATCGGGCCGCACCGGGTGGGCCCCTTCGGCCTGTTGCAGCCCATCGCCGACGGCCTGAAGCTGTTCTTCAACGAGATCGTGGTGCCGGCGGGGGCCAGCCCCGTGGTGTACCTGCTGGCGCCCATGCTCACGTTCCTCCTGAGCCTGGTGGCGTGGGCCGTGATTCCCGTCGCCGACGGCTGGGTCATCGCCGACATCAATGTGGGCATCCTGTACCTGTTCGCCATCTCGTCGCTCGGGGTGTACGGCATCATCATGGCGGGCTGGGCGTCCAACTCGCGCTACGCCTTCCTGGGCGGGCTGCGGTCGGCGGCGCAGATGGTCTCCTACGAGGTGGCCATCGGCTTCGTCATGATTTCCGTGCTCATGAGCGCGGGGACGCTCAACCTCACGGGCGTGGTGGAGGCGCAGCGCGATGTGTGGTACATCATACCACACCTGCCCATGTTCGTGCTGTTCTTCATCTCCGTGCTCGCCGAGACGAACCGCCATCCCTTCGACCTGCCGGAAGCCGAGGCCGAGCTGGTGGCGGGGTACAACGTCGAGTATTCGGGCATGGCCTTCGCCCTGTTCTTCCTGGGCGAGTACGCCAACATGATCCTCATGAGCGGCATGGTCACGACGCTGTTCCTGGGCGGGTGGCTGCCGCTCTTCGCCTTCCCGCCGTTCACCTGGATCCCCGGGGTGATCTGGTTCGCCCTGAAGGTGGCGGTGTGCCTGTTCATCTTCATCCTGACGCGGGCGGCCCTGCCGCGCTATCGCTACGACCAGCTCATGCGGCTGGGGTGGAAGGTCTTCCTGCCCCTGTCGCTGGCCTGGGTGGTGATCACGGCGGGCGCGCTGCACGTGTTCGGCTGGCTGCCGCAGTAGCAAGAGGGAGCGGACGCCGATGTACGCGCGTACCAACAAAACGGCCCGGGTTCTCGAAGCCGCGCGCGCCCTGCTCCTTCTGGAGATCCTGAGCGGGCTGTGGCTGGCCATCACCTATCTGTTCAAGCCCAAGGTGACGCTGCTCTATCCCAACGAAAAGGGCGCCGTGTCGCCGCGCTTCCGCGGCGAGCACGCCCTGCGCCGCTATCCCAACGGCGAGGAGCGCTGCATCGCCTGCAAGCTGTGTGAGGCCATCTGCCCGGCCCAGGCCATCACCATCGAGGCGGAGCCGCGCGCCGACGGATCGCGGCGCACGACGCGCTACGACATCGACATGACGAAATGCATCTACTGCGGCTACTGCGAGGAGGCGTGCCCGGTGGATGCCATCGTGGAAGGGCCCAACTTCGAGTTCGCCACGGAAACCCGCGAGGAGCTGTTCTACGACAAGGAAAGGCTGCTGGCGAACGGCGAGCGCTGGGAACAGGAAATCGCGCAACGGCTGGCGGCGGACGCGCCGTATCGGTAGGGGGAAATCATGGTGGTTCACGCCATCGTCTTCTATGTCTTCGCCGTGGTCTTGATCGCCTCCGCGCTCATGGTGATCTCGGCCCGCAACCCGGTGCACTCGGTGTTGTGGCTCATCCTCGGGTTCTTCAATGGCGCGGGGCTCTTCCTGCTCATGGGGGCGGAGTTCCTGGCCATGGTGCTGGTCATCGTCTACGTGGGCGCCGTGGCGGTGCTGTTCCTGTTCGTGGTCATGATGCTCAACGTCAATGTCGCCCGGCTGCGCCAGGGCTTTCTGGACTATCTGCCCATCGGCGCCGGCGTGGGCCTTGTGTTGTTGGGCGAGCTGTTGCTGGCCTTCGGCGCCGGTCCGTTCCACGCGCCGTCGAGCGCGGGCGCGCCGGACCCCGGCATGGGCGCGGCGACCAACACCGAGGCCATCGGCCAGGTGCTCTACACGGACTACGTCTATCTGTTCCAGGGCGCCGGCATCGTGCTCCTCATCGGCATGGTGGGCAGCATCCTGCTGACGCTCCGGCACCGGCCGGGCGTGCGGCGGCAGGACGTGCACGACCAGACCCACCGCGATCCGCGCACGGCCGTGACGCTCAAGAAGGTTCCCACCGGCGAGGGGCTGGGCTGATGATCATCGGGCTGGGACACTACCTGACGGTCGGGGCCATCCTGTTCACCCTGGGGGTGTTCGGGATCTTCCTGAACCGCAAGAACGTCATCACGATCCTGATGTCGGTGGAGCTCATGCTGCTCGCCGTGAACATCAACCTGGTGGCCTTCTCCACGCACCTGCACGATCTGGTGGGCCAGATCTTCGCCATGTTCGTGCTCACGGTGGCGGCCGCGGAGGCGGCCATCGGGCTGGCCATCGTGGTGGCCTTCTTCCGCAACCGCGGCACCATCGCGGTCGAGGACATCAACGAGCTGAAGGGGTAGGCCGGGATGTATAGCGCCGCCGTCTTCCTGCCGCTGATCGGGGCCGTGATCGCCGGGCTGCTGCGCCGGCAGATCGGCGGCCGCGGGGCCCAGTGGGTGACCTGCGGCGCCGTGGGCCTGTCGGCGCTCCTGTCGCTTTTCATCTTCAACGCCGTGGCCCTGCAGGGCCAGACCCAGCTCGTGCCGGTCTTCACCTGGATCCAGTCGGGGGCACTGGACGTCGGCTGGGCCTTCCGCTACGACACCCTGACGGCGGTGATGGTGCTGACGGTGTCCTGGGTGTCCTTCATGGTGCACCTGTACGCCATCGGCTATATGCACGAGGACCCGTCGCCCGCCCGGTTCTTCAGCTATCTGAACCTCTTCACCTTCTTCATGCTGGTGCTGGTGACCAGCAACAACCTCGTCCAGCTCTTCTTCGGCTGGGAAGGGGTGGGGCTCGCCTCCTACCTCCTCATCGGCTTCTGGTACACCAAGCCGAGCGCCAACGCCGCCGCCATCAAGGCGTTCATCGTCAACCGGGTGGGGGACTTCGGCTTCGCGCTTGGCATCTTCGGCGTGTTCGCCGTGTTCAACACCGTGGACTTCGGCGCCATCTTCGACGCGGCGCCGGCGCACGCCGACACCACGATGACCATCTTCGGCATGGAAGCCCATGCCATGACGGCCATCTGCCTGCTGCTTTTCCTGGGCGCCATGGGCAAGTCGGCGCAGATCGGCCTGCACACCTGGCTGCCGGATGCCATGGAGGGCCCCACGCCCGTCTCCGCCCTCATCCACGCCGCCACCATGGTGACGGCCGGGGTGTTCATGGTGGCGCGGATGTCGCCGCTTTTCGAGCTGTCGGACACGGCGCTCGCCGTGGTGACCTTCGTGGGCGCCACCACGGCCTTCTTCGCCGCCACCATTGGCTGCGTGCAGAATGACATCAAGCGCATCATTGCCTATTCCACCTGCTCGCAGCTCGGCTACATGTTCTTCGCCTGCGGCGTCTCCGCCTATTCCGCGGGCATCTTCCACCTGGTGACCCACGCCTTCTTCAAGGCGCTGCTGTTCCTGGCGGCGGGGTCCGTGATCCACGCCATGTCCGACGAGCAGAACATCCAGCGCATGGGCGGCATCTGGCGGCACATCAAGGTCACCTACGTCACCTTCTGGATCGGCTCCCTGGCGCTGGCCGGCATCCCGCTCTTCGCCGGCTACTACTCCAAGGACATCATCCTGGAGGCGGCCTTCGCCGCGGAATCGCCGGTGAGCCAGTACGCCTTCGTGCTGGGCGTGGCCGCCGCCTTCCTGACGGCCTTCTACTCCTGGCGCCTCATCTTCCTGGCGTTCCACGGCAAGCCGCGCGCCGACGAGAAGGTGCTCGCCCACGTGCACGAGAGCCCGCCCGTCATGACGGGGCCGCTGGTGTTCCTGGCACTGGGCTCCATCCTCGCCGGTATGGTGGCCTACGGGGCCTTCGTGGGCCACGGCATGGAGGCCTTCTGGGGCCATTCCATCGCCATGCTCGAGGAGCACGGGGCCCTGGAAGCGGCGCACCACGTCGCCTGGTGGGTGAAGGCCCTGCCGGCGGTGCTGGCGGTGCTGGGCATCGGCATGGCGTGGCTGTTCTACATCAAGCGGCCCGCGTTCCCGCGGGCCCTGGCTGCCGGTTTCCGGGGCCTGTACGACGCGCTGTTGAACAAGTGGTACTTCGACGAGCTGTACGACGCCGTCTTCGTCCAGCCGGCGTTCCGCCTGGGGCGCTTCTTCTGGCACGGCGCGGACAGTGAGCTCATCGACGGTGTCGGCCCCGACGGGGTGGCCGCGGCCTGCCGCAACGCGGCCGCGCGCTTCGCCCGGGCGCAGACGGGCTACCTGTTCCACTACGCCTTCGCCATGCTCATCGGCGTGGCGGTTTTCGCCACATGGTACGTCATCGGCTACTTGGGCTGACGCGACATGAGTGACTGGCCACTGCTTACCCTGGTGACCTTCCTGCCGCTGGTGGGGGCGCTTTTCATCCTCACCATCCGCGGCGAGCGGGAGGTCGTTGCCCGCAACAGCCGGAACGTGGCCCTGCTTACCTCCGGGGTCACCTTCCTCCTGTCGCTCGCCCTGTGGTTCGAGTTCGACACCACCGAGGCCGGCTTCCAGTTCGTGGAGCGCGGCACGTGGCTGCCGGCCTTCAACATCAGCTACCACATGGGGGTGGACGGCATTTCCGTCCTGTTCGTCCTGCTGTCCACGCTGCTGACGCCGGTCTGCGTCCTGGCAAGCTGGGAAAGCATCCAGCAGCGGGTGAAGGAATACATGATCGCCTTCCTCGTGCTGGAGACCATGATGGTGGGCATGTTCTGCGCCCTGGACTATGTGCTGTTCTACATCTTCTTCGAGGGCGTGCTCATCCCGATGTTCCTCATCATCGGCGTGTGGGGCGGGCCGCGCCGGGTCT
>CAJXLG010000074.1 GCA_913055885.1 uncultured Rhodospirillales bacterium | reverse complement strand
CCGTACCCGACAACGACACGGTGCAGATCGTGGACGCCGAGACCCTGGAGGTCACCGACACCCTGGAACCCGGCCCGGGCGTTCTGCACATGGCCTTCGAGCCGCGCGGCTCGGAAGTGTGGCTCTCCGTGCGCGACGCCGACCGGGTGCGGATCTACGACCCGTACACCCTGAAGCCGGTGGGCGGCTTCGACCTCAAGGCGCCCAGCGGCATCTTCTTCACCCACCGCGCCCACGAGATGGGGTTGTGAGCCATGACCGGGACCCATCTGTCGCCCCTGGAAAACCGGCTGCTCGCCGACTGGCAGCACGATTTCCCGCTGGAAGCGCGCCCCTTCGCCCGCGTGGCGGAGCAGTACGGCGTCAGCGAGGAAACCGTCATGGCCGCCTTCGAAGGCCTCCAGCAGCGCGGCGTGGTGGGGCGCATCGGCGCCGTCTACCGCACGGGCACGGCGGGCGCCAGCACCCTGGCGGCCATGCAGGTCCCGCGCGAGCACCTGGACGCCGTGGCGGCGCGCGTGGGCGCCTTCGACGAGGTGAACCACAACTACGAGCGCGCCCACCCCATGAACCTGTGGTTCGTGGTCACGGCGCCCGACACGGAGCGCCTGGACGCCGTGGTGGAGGCCATCGAGGCGGAAACGGGGCTGTCCGTCCTGTGCTTCCCCATGGAAGAGGCGTACCACCTGGACCTCGGCTTCGCGTTGCCGGAGAGGTGAAGGAGAGGGAAGGCATCATGGAACTCACGGAAACGGACGCCCGGCTGGTGGCCGCCCTGCGTGACGGGCTGCCCGTGACGGCGCGGCCCTACGCCGCCCTGGGCGAGCGGCTGGGACTCAGCGAGGCGACGGTCCTGGCGCGCCTGACGGCCCTGCGCGAGGCGGGCGTGGTGCGGCGTTTCGGCGCCATCGTGCGCCACCGCGCCCTGGGCTACACGGCCAACGCCATGTGCGTCTTCGACGTGCCCGACGCCGGGGCCGCCGACCTGGGCCGCCGGGCCGCCCGGCACCCGGGCGTCACCCTGTGCTACCGGCGCCGGCGGGCCGCCGGCTGGCCCTATAACCTCTACTGCATGATCCACGGCCGCGACCACGGCCGGGTGCTGGAGCTATACGAGGCCCTGGCGGACGACCTGGGCGTCGCCGAGGGGGCGCGCGCCATCCTGTTCAGCCGCCGCTGCTTCAAGCAGACGGCGGGCTGCTACGGCCGCGCGGCGGCCGCCGGGTCCGGGGCGCAACGCCCGGACGGCGCGCGCGGCGCCACCGTCATGGCGGCGCGGTAGGAGACGGGCATGGCCGACGACGCCCTCGACGCCACGGATCGCGCCATCATCAACGGCCTGCAGGGCGGCTTCCCCGTCTGCGAGCGGCCCTATGCCGAGGCGGCGGCGCGCCTGGGCCTGGACGAGGCGACCCTGCTGGCGCGCCTGCGGCGGCTCCTGGACGCCGGGGTGCTCACGCGCTTCGGCCCGCAGTACCGGCCCGAGGCGCTGGGCGGCACCACGTGCCTGGCGGCCATGGCCGTGCCGCCGGAACACTTCGATGCCGTGGCGGAAATCGTCAACGGCTTCACCGCCGTGGCCCACAACTACGCCCGCGACCATGCCCTGAACATGTGGTTCGTGGTGGCCACGGCGGACGCCGGGGCCGCGGACGCCGCGCTCGCCGACATCCAGCGCGCGACGGGGCTCGACGTCCTGGCCTTTCCCAAGGAGGCGGAATATTGCCTGGATCTGAAGCTGCCCGTCTGACGGCGGCGCCCGGCGGCCTGGACGCCGTGGACCGCGCCCTGGTTGAGGCCACGGAGGCGGGGCTGCCCCTCGCGGAACGGCCCTATCACGTCCTGGCCGACCGCCTCGGCCTGACGCCGGAGACGGTCATGGCGCGCCTGCGCGCCCTGGCCGACGGCGGCGTCATCCGCCGCACGGGGGTGGTCCCCAACCACTACCGCCTGGGCTACGTGGCCAACGGCATGACGGTGTGGGACGTGGACGACGCGGTGGTGGACACGCTGGGGGCAAAGGTTGGAGGGCTCGACTGCGTCTCCCACTGCTACCGCCGGCCGCGCCACGGGGCGCAATGGCCCTACAACCTGTTCGCCATGGTGCACGCGGCCGACCGCGCCACCGTCACCGTGCGCGCCGGGCGCATCGCCGACGTGCTGGCCGGCCACTACCGGGCGCACGCCGTGCTCTACAGCACGCGCATCCTGAAGAAGACGGGGCTGAGGGTTTCGTCGTAAACGAGAGGGGGCAGGCCATGCTGCGCATCACCCGCTACATGAAGGCGCTGGCCGATCCGTCGTCGGCGCCCGTCCACGGCACGCCGCCGGGCCCGGTGGTGATCTGGAACCTGACGCGCCGCTGCAACCTGGCGTGCCGGCACTGCTACGCCTTCGCCGCCGACGCCCAATTCACGGGCGAGCCGGAAACGCCCGTCATGCTGCGCCTCCTGGAGGACCTCAAGGCGGCGAGCGTGCCGGCCCTCATCCTGTCGGGCGGCGAGCCCCTGGTGCATCCCGACGTGCACGCCATCGCCGCGCGCGCCAAGAGCATGGGCTTCCACGTCGCCCTGTCGAGCAACGGCACCCTGCTGGACGCGCAGGCGGTGGACCGCTGCCGGGAAGTGGGCTACGACTACGTGGGCGTCAGCATCGACGGCCTGCGCGCCACCCACGACCACTTCCGCCGCCGCGACGGCGCCTTCGACGAGGCGCTGGACGGCCTGCGGCGGGCGCGCGACGCCGGGCTGCCCGTGGGGCTGCGCTTCACCCTGACGCACGAGACGGCCGCCGACCTGCCGGCGGTGCTGGGCCTCATGGACAGCGAGGGGGTGGACCGCTTCTACCTGTCCCACCTGAACTACGCCGGCCGCGGCCAGCGCCGCGACCGGCCCGAGCTGGATTCCGCGCGCCGCGCCCTGGAGACCCTGTTCATGCGCTGCTGGGCGGACATCCAGGCCGGCCGGCCGCGCACCTACGTCACCGGCAACAACGACGCCGACGCCGCCTACCTGCTGTTGTGGGCGCACCGCGTGCTGGGCGAGGCAGCGGTGGACACCCTGCTGCCCATGCTGCGTTCCTGGGGCGGCAATGCCTCGGGGCTGCACGTGGCCAACATCGACCACCGGGGCGGCGTCCACCCCGACACCATGTGGGACGCCTACACCCTGGGCAATGCCTACGAGCGCCCCTTCGGCGCCATCTGGGCGGATACCAGCGACCCCCTCATGGCCGGCCTGAAACAGCAGCCACGCCCGGTGACGGGCCGCTGCGCCGGCTGCGGTTTCCTGGCGGTGTGCGGCGGCAACACCCGCAGCCGCGCCTGGCAGCAGACGGGCGACCCGTGGGCCGAGGACCCGGGCTGCTACCTGACGGACGCCGAGATCGGCCTGGATCAGGCCGTGGTGGCGTGAAAACCCTGGGGGGTCCGGTGACGGGCCTTTACCGCTGAAGGGCCGCCCCATGACCATCGACCGCCATGCCGTCAGCGAAGGACAGGTGGATTTCGCCGACGTGGCGAGCGGCGAAATGCTGCCGCCCGTCCACCCCGGCGAGATCCTGCACGATGATTTCCTGGAGCCGCTGGGCCTCACCGTGTACCGACTGGCGCGCGCCATTTCGGCACCACCGCCGCCTTCTGGATCAACCTCCAGGCCCGGTACGACCTGGAAACAGCCGACCGCGACCTGCGCCCGCAAATCGAACGGGAAGTGCAGCCGCGCACGGCATAGGCGCCCCCTCACCACCAGAACTCGGGATAGCGCCGGGCGCCGGACAGGTTGTTCACCAGCACCGCCACCAGGGTCAGGATCACGGCGCCACCGCCCACGGGCACTGCCACGTACAGAAAGCCCAGGCCCGTTATCGCGGGGCCGGCGATGACGGCGATGAGGGCCGTGGCGCCGCCCGGCGGGTGCAGGGTGCGCGTCAGGTGCATGAGGGCGATGGCCGTCGCCACCGCCAGCGGCGCCGCCAGGCCGGGCACATCGCCCACAAGCTGCTGGCACGCCACCCCCACCACCGCCGAGACCACGTGGCCGCCCACCACGTTGCGGGGCTGCGCCAGCGGACTGCGGATGGCACCGTAGACCAGCACCGCCGTGGCGCCGAAGGAGCCGATGAGCCACACGGCCGCGTCGCCCGCCACCCGGTATTCCAGCGCCGCCACCGCCAGCATGCCCAGGAAGGCGCCCAGCCACGACCAGCCCACCTCGGACCAGCGCACGGCCGGCGGCGCCTTGCCGCCGCCGCGCATCTTGCGCACATAGGCCGCCACGCCGCCCGCCATCACAGACAGCACCCGCGAACGATATCGCCGAGGGTGACCACCCCCAGCAGCCGGCCGCCGGCGTCCACCACCGGATAGGCGGCGTGGCCCGTGTCCCGCTGCATGGCCTTGATGCGGCTGGCCGGGTCGTCGATGTGCAGGGTCACGGGGTCTTTCATGATATCGGCCACCCGGGCGTTGCTCAGCCGCTGGCTGAGGCAGCGGCGGCTCCCCGCGCAGAAGTCCTTCACCGTCCCGGCGAGGTCCTTGCCCGGATCGCGGCGCACGGCGGCCACCAGGTCGCGCGCCGTGACCACGCCGCACACGGTGCCCTCGGCGTCCGAGACCACGGGCATGAAGGACACGTCCTCCAGGGCCATGGATTCGCCCAGCCGCAACAGCCCCGTCTCCGGCGTGACCGAGGGCGGCGCCGGGCGCATGACGTCACGCGCGGTGCGTGTCGCGCAAACCCGCTGCGCCGCGTGGGTCACGGCCGCCTTGTAGATGAGCCGGAAATCGTCCGGCGTGATGTCCAGGTAGCCCTGGATCTCCCCCATGGCCTCCTGGATGTCCGCCTCCGAAACGTCGATGACGCTGAAGGGGGCGGGCGCGTCGTCCGCCGTCATGGCCGCCTCCGTGTCGGGCCTTTACATTAGATAATAGTCATACGAAACGCCGGCCGGTGCCTTGATGCCCGTCAAGCGGAACGAGGGGGGGGGGCTCCATGTGTTTACGACAGACATTTACGACAGGGAGGCTTGCGCGCCCTACGGCATTGCCGTACCATTTATTGGATGCGGATTGCTTTCGACTCCGAAAAGGACGCCGGCAATCAAACGAAACACGGGGTTTCGCTTGCCTTTGGCGCAATTGTGCTAGCAGACCCGGATCGCCTGGACATCCCGGATGTACGCGCCTCCTACGGCGAAAACCGATATGTTTCCTACGGCATGGCCGAGGATCGCATCTGGGTCTGTGTCTGGACACCCCGTGACACCGTATGCCGCATCATTTCCGTGAGGAAAGCCAATGACCGGGAAAGCCGCCGATACCACGCCACACCACGATGATCCCGACGCCCCGCTCACGGACGACGAATTCGAGCGCGGCCTCGGGATCAAGCTGGCCCGGGACGCACGCACGGCGGCAGGCCTTTCCCAGGCCGCTTTCGCCGAGCGTTACGGCATTCCGGTGAGCACGCTCCGGGACTGGGAACAGGGCCGCCGCGCCCCCGACAAGGCGTCACGCGCCTACCTCCGCGTCATCGCCCGCCAGCCGGAGGACACGGCCCGCCTTCTGGACGACCCGCCGGCCCCCTGTTCACCGCCACCCGCTTGACCAACCTCATGCCGCGTCCGGCCCGGCCGCGCCAGACTCGCCCCGGCAAGCGGCCAACGACCGGGAGGTGCCATGCCGCACCGTAACGTTACCTTCTCTCCGTTGCTCCTGGTCGGGCCGGTCCTCCGTCCCCTGCCCACCGGCCCGGGCCGCGTCGCGGCCCGGGCGGTGGTGCGGCGGGTGGTGGAACGGGCCCCGGGGCTCGCGGAACGCCTCGGCGACGTCCGGGCGGTGGTGCACATCCAGCCCACGGAACTGCCCGTCACGCTGGTCCTGCACATGCGGGACGGCACGGTGGACGCCGACGTGCGGCGCGTGGGCGAGGCGGCGGAACGCGGGACGCCCCCCGATGCCCGCGTGGCCGCCCCGGTGGCGGTGCTCTTCGGCCTGCTGGAGGGCGAGGCCGACGGCGACGCCCTGTTCTTCCGGCGCGACCTGGACATCGCCGGGGATACGGGCCTCGTCATGCGCCTGCGCTACGCCCTGGACGAGGCGGGCCTGACGGGCGAGGCCCTGATGGACGCCCTGCCGCCGCTTTTGCATGCCCCGGTGCGCCGCCTCGTCGCCCTCTACCGGCACGCCGAGGGCGATTTCGCCCGCTTCCAGGAGGCCCTGCTGGCGCCCGTTCAGCGCCGGGTGGACGCCCTGGAGGCGGCCCGCCCGGCCGAAACGCCCGCCCGCGACCGCCGGCGGAGCGCCTCATGAGCGGCCTGGAACTCGTCTGTCCCGCGGGCACCCCTTCGGCCCTGGAGGCGGCCGTGGCGGCCGGGGCCGATGCCGTCTACTTCGGCCTGCGCGACCGCACCAACGCCCGCAACTTCCCGGGCCTGAACTTCTCGCCCCGCGAGGCGGAAGACGCCGTGCGCACGTGCCGCCGGCACGGCGTCCGGGCCTTCCTGGCGGTGAACACCTATCCCGAGGCGGGCGCCGAACAGGCGTGGCACGAGGCCGTGGACCTGGCGGCGGCCATCGGGGTGGATGCCCTCATCCTGGCCGACACGGGCCTGGCCGACCACGCCGCCCGCAAACACCCCGACCTGCGCCTGCATCTCTCCGTGCAGGCGTCGGCGGCCAACGCCGAGGCCGTGCGGTTCTACCAGGAGGCCTTCGGCGTCAGGCGGGTGGTCCTGCCGCGTGTCCTGGACGTGCCGGCCATCGGGCGGCTCATCGCGGAAACGGGCATCGAGGCGGAGGTCTTCGTTTTCGGCGGCCTGTGCGTCATGGCCGAGGGCCGCTGCAGCCTGTCCAGCTACGCCACGGGCCTGTCCCCCAACAAGGACGGCGTCTGCTCGCCGGCCGGCCACGTGCGCTACGACCACGAGGGCGACACCCTGGTGAGCCGCCTGGGCGGGCTTACCATCAACCGCACGGGGCCCGGCGAGAACGCCGGCTACCCCACCCTGTGCAAGGGGCGTTTCACGGTGCACGGCGCGGCGGGCCACCTCTTCGAGGACCCGGCCAGCCTGGACGCCACGCGCCTCCTGCCCGACCTCCAGGCCGCCGGGGTCACGGCCCTCAAGGTGGAGGGCCGGCAGCGCGGCAAGGCCTATGTGCGCGACGTGGTGCCGCGCCTGCGCGCCGCCGTGGACAACGCCGCGCCGGCCGCCCTGGGCGGCGTCATGGAGGGCGGCCGCGCCACCACGGGCGCCTACGAGAAGGGGTGGCGATGAGCCGGCGGCCGGAAATCGCCCTGGGCCCCCTGCCCTTCAACTGGGACGCCGACCGGCGGCGCGCCTTCTACGCCCGCGTTGCCGACACGCCGGCCATCGACACCGTGTATCTGGGCGAGGTGGTGTGCCTGAAGCGCCAGCCGCTGGTGGCCGAGGCCATGGGCGAGGCCGTGGAGACCCTGGTGAACGCGGGCAAGCGGGTGATCCACAGCGCCCCGGCCCTGGTGCTCACCGACGCCGAGCGCGAGCACCTGGCGGCGCTCGCCGAATCGGGCGAGCCCGTGGAGGCCAACGACCCCGGCGCCCTGTACCACCTGGCCGGCCGGGCCCACCACGTGGGCCCGTGGGTCAATGTGTACAACGAAAGCACCCTGCGCTTCCTGGCCGACCGGGGCGCCGCGAGCATCTGCCTGCCGCCGGAGCTTCCCGGCGACTCCGTGCGCACCCTGGCGCGCACGGCCGGCGAAGCCGGCGTCACCGCCGAGGCCCAGGGGTTCGGGCGCCTGCCGCTGGCCATCTCGGCGCGCTGCTACCACGCCCGGGCCCACGGCCTGACGCGCGATTCGTGCCGCTACGTGTGCGGCGAGGATCCCGACGGCCTGCCCGTGGGGACCCTGGACGGCGACCGCTTCCTGGCCGTCAACGGGCCCGAGGTGCTGTCCGACGCCTGCGGCTTGGTGGTGCACGAGCTGCCGGACCTTGTCGCGGCGGGCGTCGGCCGCGTCCGCCTGTCGCCGCACGCCACGGACATGGCCGCCGTGGCCCATCATTACGCGGCCCTCCTGGAGGGCTCGGCGACGGCCGCCGGGACGGACGCGGCCCTGCGTCCCCACCTCCCCGCCGCCCCCGCCAACGGCTTCCTGCACGGCACGGCGGGCCTCGCCTGGATCGGTCCCGAGGGCGCGGGGCCCGAGCCGTAGAACGGCCGGTGTCCTTTCCCCGCCCAGTGTTGACCAGCATCAAAGTGGTCGCGGGCCGGCCGTGCGACGGTTTCATCGTGCCACGGCGCAAAGGGTTGCTTGTTCCCCCGGGCGACCCCGATCCGCCCGTCATCCCGTTCCGGGATGGCGGGCGGTCTTTTCGCGGCGGGCCCGATCGGGATCGTTGACGCCGCAGCGTGCCGGGGTTACGGGACGGGCATGATGGACGCCACCATGACGCTTTCCGTCGTCGGCCTGGGCTACGTGGGCCTGCCCGTGGCCGTCGCCTTCGCCCGCGCCGGCCACCCGGTGATCGGCTTCGACGTGGACGCCGCGCGCGTGGCCGCCCTGCGCGACGGCCACGACGCCACGGGCGAGGTGGACGCCGCCGACCTGGCCGCCGCCAACCTCCACCTGACGGCCGACCCCGACGCCCTCGCCGATGCCACCTGCCACATCGTCACCGTGCCCACCCCCATCAGCGAGACCCGCACGCCCGACCTGGGGCCGCTGCTGGCGGCCTCGCGCACGGTGGGCCGCGCCCTGCGCCGGGGCGCCGTGGTGGTTTACGAGAGCACCGTCTATCCGGGCGCCACGGAGGAGACGTGCGTGCCCGTGCTGGAGGCGGAAAGCGGCCTCGCGTCGGGCACGGACTTCTCGGTCGCCTACAGCCCCGAGCGCATCAATCCGGGCGACCGCGAGCACCGTTTCGCCACCATTCAAAAGGTGGTCGCCGCCTCCGACGCCGCCACCCTGGACGCCGTGGCCGACCTCTACGCCGGGGTGGTGACGGCCGGCGTGCATCGCGCGCCCTCCATCAAGACCGCCGAGGCGGCCAAGGTGCTGGAGAACACCCAGCGCGACCTCAACATCGCCCTCATGAACGAGCTGGCCGTGATCCTGCACCGCCTGGACGTGGACACGGGCGACGTCCTGGCCGCCGCCAACACCAAGTGGAATTTCCTGCCCTTCCGCCCGGGCCTCGTGGGCGGCCACTGCATCGGCGTGGACCCCTACTACCTCACCCACAGGGCGCAACAGACGGGCTACAATCCGGAGGTCATCCTGGCCGGGCGGCGCATCAACGACGGCATGGGCGCCTATGTGGCCCGCGCCGTGGCCCGCCACCTGCTCCAGGACCGGCGCGGCGGGGCGCCGGTGGTGACGGTGCTCGGGCTCACCTTCAAGGAGAACGTGCCGGACACCCGCAACACCCGGGTGGTGGATGTCGTGCGGGAGCTTGCCGATTTCGGCATCACCGTCCAGGTGCACGACCCGGTGGCGGACGCGGCGGCGGCGCGCGACGACCACGGCATCGAACCGGTTCCGTACAACGCCCTTGAGGCGGCCGAGGCGGTGGTCCTGGCCGTGCCCCACGACGCCGTCACGGCCGACGGCTGGCCGGGGATCACGCGGCTGCTCCGCGACGGCCGCGGCATGGTGGCGGACGTCAAGGGCGTCCTGGACCGCGCCACGCGCCCCCCCGAAGTCACCCTGTGGCGCCTGTGATACCGGCGCCCCTTGAAAATGACCCGCGAAGCGCCGCTTCAGGGGCGCCGGTATAAGCCCGGGCGGCGCCCGAGCCCATCGCGCATCCGGATGTCTTGTCCCAAGTCAAAACATCCGGTGCGCCGTATGACGAGGGTGGTGTTCAGGGCGCCGATGACGTACAAATCGCCCGTCGCGCTTTCCGGAAAGTCGCCCGCCGCATCATGGCCCTTCACGCCCTCCTTCTTCACATCGCTTTCTGCCTGGTTCTCGCGGGGCTGTCCGCGGTCCTGACACGACTCCTGGTGACGCGTGGCTGGATGCTGGACCATCCCAACACCCGGTCGTCGCACACGGCCGCCGTGCCCCGGGCCGGCGGCATCGCCATCGCCCTCACCTTCCTCGCCGGGCTGGCCGTGTACGCCGCCGTGAGCGGCGAGAGCCACGTCAACGACGGCTTCTTCCAGGGGTTCGCCGCGGCCGTGGTGGCCATCTTCGTGGTCTCCGTGGCGGACGATCTGCTCACCGTCAACTTCACCACCAAGCTGGGCACGCAGGTGGCCGCCACCGTGGTGGTGCTGGTCACGGGGACGGTGCTGTGGCGGGTACCGGTGCCCGGGCTGGGCCCCGTGTCGCTGGGTCTGGCCGGCCCCGTGCTGACGGGGCTCTGGATCGTCGGCCTGACCAACGCCTTCAACTTCATGGACGGCCTGGACGGCCTCGCCGCCGGCCAGGCGGTGGTGGCCGCGGCCGCCTTCCTGCTGGTCACCAGCCTCCAGGGCAGCGATTTCGTCTATCTCATGAGCTACATGCTGCTGGCGGGGGCGGCCGGCTTCCTGGTGTACAATTTCCCGCCGGCGCGCATCTTCATGGGCGACAGCGGGAGCCAGTTCCTGGGCTTCACCTTCGCTTTGCTGGCGGTGATCGCGGCACGCTACGACCACGCGCAGACCTCCTTCCTGGTCATGCCGCTCCTCTTCCTGTCCTTCATCTGGGACACGGCGCTCACCTTCGCCCGCCGGCTGTGGCGGGGCGAGCGCGTCACCGAGGGCCACCGCGACCACCTCTACCAGCGGCTCAACCGCTCCGGCTGGAGTCACCGCGCCGTGACCCTTCTGCACCTGGCGGTGGCCGCGGCGCAGGGCGCGGGCGCCCTGATCCTGGTGCACATCCCGGGCAACGCCCGGCTCCTGGTCTTCGTGCCCTTCCTTGTGTGGCAGGCCGGCTACACCCTGTGGGTGGACCGCCGCCTGCGGCGGGCGGCGGTGGATGCCGCCTCCTGACGGCGATTCCCCGGGCTCACCGCGCCGTCACGGGAGGCAGGTGGACGGTGACGCGCAGGCCGCCTTCCGGGCGGTTGGCGAGCTCGATGCCCCCGCCGTGGGCGTGGACGACGTCCCGGGCGATGGCCAGGCCCAGGCCGATCCCGCCCGTCTCGGGACACCGCGATTCCTCCAGGCGGACGAAGGGATCGAAGACGTGCTCCACTTCGTCCGCCGGGATGCCCGGGCCGTCGTCGTCGATGACGACGCGGACGCCGCCGCCTTCCGCATCCATGGCGACACGGGCGCGCGCGCCGTACTGGGCGGCATTCTCGGCGAGGTTGCGCACGGCGCGCTTCAGTGCCGTCGGCCGGCAGGGATAGACGATTCGCTTCTCGACGCCGGCACAGGTCACGTCCATCCCCAGCGCCGCCAGGTCGTCGCACAGGCTGTCCAGGAGCGCGCCCAGGTCCACGCGCTGTGTCGCCTCGTCGCGGCCCTCC
>CAJXLG010000073.1 GCA_913055885.1 uncultured Rhodospirillales bacterium | reverse complement strand
CACATGGTGGCCCTCAAGTGGACCATGAAGGCCGTCTACAACGTGGAGCCGGGCGACGTTTACTGGGCTGCCTCGGACGTCGGCTGGGTGGTGGGCCATTCGTACATCGTCTACGGCCCGCTGCTGCACGGCTGCACCACCATCGTGTTCGAGGGCAAGCCCGTGGGCACGCCCGACGCCGGCGTTTTCTGGCGGGTCATCAGCGAGCACAAGGTGCGCGCCCTCTTCACGGCGCCCACGGCCTTCCGCGCCATCAAGCGCGCCGACCCCGACGCCGACCTCATGGCGGGCTACGACCTGTCCGGTTTCGAGGCCCTGTTCCTGGCCGGCGAGCGGTCCGTCCCGGACACGGTGCAGTGGGCGGAAAAGGCCCTCAACCGCCCGGTGGTGGACCACTGGTGGCAGACGGAGACGGGCTGGGCCATCGCCGCCAACCCGCTGGGCCTGCATCGCTTCCCGGTGAAATACGGCTCCGCCACCAAGCCCATGCCGGGCTGGAACCTCCAGGTGCTGGACGACAACCACAACCAGGTGAAGCCCGGCGACATCGGCGACCTGGTGTCGAAACTGCCCCTTCCGCCGGGCTCGCTCGCCACGCTGTGGAACGCCGACGAGCGTTTCCGGAACAGCTATCTGTCGGACTTCCCGGGCTATTACCGCACGGGCGACGCCGGCTACATCGACGATGACGGCTACGTCTTCGTCATGACGCGCACGGACGACATCATCAACGTGGCCGGGCACCGGCTCTCCACCGGTGCCATGGAGGGCGTCCTCGCCAACCATCCGGATGTCGCCGAGTGCGCCGTCATCGGCGTGGCCGACGACATCAAGGGCCAGGTGCCGCTGGGCCTGTTGTGCCTGCGCGCCGGGGCGGAGAAGGACACGGACACCATCGCCAGGGAATGCGTCGCCATGATCCGGGACCAGATAGGGCCGGTGGCGGCGTTCAAGACGTGCGCCGTGGTGGACCGCCTGCCCAAGACCCGCTCCGGCAAGACCCTGCGCGGGGCCATGCAGAAGATCGCCGACAACGAGGACTTCAAGATGCCGGCAACCATCGACGATCCCGGCATCCTGGACGAGATCCGCGAGGCCCTGGAGCGCGTGGGCTACGGCCGGGCGCGGCAGGGCTGATCCCGACACGCCCGGCACCGGACAGAACGCGGCGGCCCCCGCTCCGGGGGCCGCCGCTTTTTGCCTCATGGACCGCGTCCGGTCATTCCGGGTAGTTCCGTGGCCCCGGGCCGGATCAGGTGTACTGCTGGTAGGCGCTCAGGCCGTTGCCCACTTCCAGGTTGCCGAACCAATCCAGGAAGCGCTGCACGTCGTCGCCCTTGAACAGCAGTCCGTGCTGGGGCGCCAGGATGTTCACGTCCAGGTTGCGGACCATGGCCACCCAGGCATCGCGGGCCCGGGCGGAAACCATCCAGCGCTTGTGGAAGGGCTCCATGAACTGGATGTGGTGGTCGAAGTTCTGGACGAAGATGTCGCCCTGCTCCGATTCCGGGACCAGGGCGGCCCCGATGTCCCCGGTGAACAGGATCTTCGCCTTGGGGTCATAGACGGAGAAATTACCCGGCGAGTGCAGATAGTGCGCCGGCATGGCCCGCAGGGTCACGCCACCGCCGAGATTGAGGTCCATGCCCTCGTCGGGAACGTCCACGAAGCGGGCGGCGTTGTCGAAATGCTTCACGAAGCCCTTCCACATCCAGGAGATGTAGATCTTCATGCCGTCCGCGCACACCTCGTCCCACAGGGTGATGGCCGAGCTCACGTCGGGATCCTGGTGGGTGAGGAAAAGGTGCTGGATGGTGTCCACGGAGATTTCCCGCGACAGGGCCGCCACCATGTCGGGGAAGAGTTCGGCGCCACCCGGATCGAGCAGGCAGCCCGTATCGCTGCTGGTGACCACGAACTGGTTGGTGTCGATGATCTCCTCGGGCTTGTCCGGGTCCTGCCCGAAGGCCACCCAGCGGTGATCGCCGTCCTGGTAGATGGTGAAACTTTTCATCAATTTTCTTCCTTCCCGCCGCCTTCACCGTGGCTCGTCCCCTGCCCCCGGGTTCCGCTGCCCGCCAGGTTGATCAGGGTGCGGCTGCGCTCTTCGGCCTTCTTCATGGGGACGGCCGCCGAATCCACCATGTTGCGCAGGTCTTCAACGTAGCCGCGCATGGTCTCCGCCACCGTGCGGAATTCGGCCTCGTGGCTTCCGGCGAGCGCCGCTTCCACGGCCATGTTGGTGGCGATGCTGTCGGACTGGGCGATGACCTCGGCCACCGTGCTGTTGAGGGCCGACAGGTTCTGGAGGTCGGTGGTGAGGGCCACCACGTAGTCGGCCATCTCCTGCCGCCGCCGCTCGTGCGCCTTGTTGAGCGCCTCTTCCGTCTCGCGGCAGTCCTCCTCGCGCTCGCAGGCGCGATGGGTGCGCTCGAGCGTGCGCAGGGCGTGCAGGTCGCGCAGGACGGCGGCGTTCCGCCGATGGGTTTCGCTGTTCAGCTTGATGATCGATTCGCGGGCCTGATTGAGCCGGTTCACCAGCTCGCGGGTGTACTGCGTCAGGGCGCGCACGGCCCGTCCCGAATCCCCCGCGCGGCCGGCGGCCAGCTCCGCATTGAGCGACAGGACGCGAAGGTCCTCGGAAAGCTCGTTCAGATTGCTGAAAGCGTTGAAGACGTTGAGGCACTCGGTGAAAAGCTCGCCGGCCGCGTGCTGGATACGCCGGGAATCGATGCGGCCGTGCGTCCCGGCCCCGGAAACGCGCGTTGTCTCCGCCACGGTTGTCCCCCCTTCTCTTCCCGGCTTGTCGTTCGGTGTTGTGCCGCCGAGGTTTTCTTCGTTCTTCCCGCAAGTCTTGCGCGGTGAGCGCACTATAACGGTTCTTGACCGGCTTGGGCAGGGGGGAAGTGTGGTCCTCTTGAATCTTTCGGGGGAGGCGCCGGCCGCCGCCTACTCGGCGGCGGCGACCATGGCTTCGTAGACGCGGCGCGCGGTCTCCGGGGGCACGCCGCCGGCTTCCGCGCCGGCGCCCAGCATGGCGGCGGTGGGCTGAAGGGGAGCCACGGTCAGGCCGAGCACGGTGAGGTCTTCCAGGAGCCCCAGCGCGCCGTGCAGTTGCGCGGAGCGGGCGGTGCGGCTGTTGTTCTGGTCGTCGCGGGTCATGGCGGCGGTTCCTTGATCGAGGGGCCTTTTCCCCTTCAGCGCAAGACCCGGGCCATTCCGGAATCCCGGATTTCCGGGCTTTTGCCGCCGGATGACCGTTGCATTTTGCAATGCATCAATAGAAGCGTTCCAATTTGCAGGAATTGCCCCGCCCGGCCCGACCCGCTACGTTGCGCCCATGAGCCTGTACCGCCTCGCCTGGCCGCTGGTGCGCCGGTTCGATCCGGAGACCGCCCATGCCCTCGCCCTGTGGGCGCTGCGCCGCCGCCTGGTGCCGGCCCGCCGGCCGCGCCCGGATCCCGTCCTGCGCCGGCACGTCCTGGGCCTGACCTTCGCCAACCCCGTGGGCCTGGCCGCCGGCTTTGACAAGGACGGCACGGCCGTCGATGCCCTGGCCGGCCTGGGGTTCGGCTTCGTCGAGACGGGCACCGTCACCCCCCGGCCGCAGGCGGGCAACGCCCGGCCCCGGCTGGTCCGCCTGGAAGCCGATGGCGCCCTCATCAACCGCATGGGCTTCAACAACGCCGGCGCCACCGCCCTGGCGGCGCGCCTGGCGCGCCGCCGGCACCGCGCCGTGGTCGGGGCCAACATCGGCAAGAACCGCGACAGCACCGACGCGGCCGGCGATTACGGCGCCTGCGCCCGCGTCCTGGCGCCGCTGGTGGACTATCTCGTCATCAACGTGTCGTCGCCCAACACGCCGGGCCTGCGGGCCCTGCAGGACCGGGCGGCCGTGGACGCCATCGCCGCCGCCACGCGCGAGGGCGCGCGCGCCACGCGCGGCGACGGCGGTCCGCCCGTGCTGCTCAAGGTGGCGCCCGACCTGACGGCCGACGACCGCGCCGCCATCGCCGCGTGCGCCGCCGACGGCACGGTGGACGGCCTCATCGCCACCAACACCACCATCCAGCGGCCCGATACCCTGCGGGCGCCGGACCGGGACGCCGCCGGCGGCCTCAGCGGCCGCCCCCTGGCCCCCCTGGCCACCCGCGTGCTGGCCGACCTGTATCGGCGCACGGGGGGCACGGTGCCCCTCGTCGCGGTGGGCGGCATCGACGGCCCCGACGCCGCCTACGCCCGCATCCGCGCCGGGGCCGGCCTGGTCCAGCTCTACACGGCCCTGATCTACGCCGGGCCGGGGCTGGTGCGCGAGGTGGTCAACGGCCTCGCCGACCGCCTGCGCGCCGACGGCTTCACGCGTGTCGCCGACGCCGTCGGGGTGGACGCCGCCAGCCACGAGGCACCGGCATGACCGCACCGCCCGTCATCGACCACTTCGGCCCCCTCGCCGACGCCTACACGGGGTTCATCTTCGACCTGTGGGGCGTGGTGCACAACGGCGTGGCCCCCTTCCCCGGCGTTCCGGAGGCCCTGCGCACCCTGCGGCGGCAGGGCAGGCCGGTGGTCTTCCTGTCCACCGCCCCGCGCCGCGCGGCGGCCGTCGCCGGCCGCCTGGACGCCCTGGGCGTCACCCGCGACCTGTACGACGCGGTGCTGTCGTCGGGCGAGGTCACCTTCCACGAATTGACGACGCGGGCCGATCCCGCCTTCGCCGCGCTGGGCGCCCGGGCCCGCGTCATCGGCCTGCCCGACGACCGCAGCGTGGCGGAGGACGTGCCCGGCCTGACGGTGGTGCGCGACACGGCCGACGCCGATTTCCTGCTCAACATCGGCCCGCCGCCCGACCCCGGGGTCACCGTCGCCGACTACGCGGACCTGCTGGCCGATTCGGCGGCGCGCGGGCTGCCCATGGTGTGCGCCAACCCCGACGTGGAGGTGCGCGTGGGCGGCGATCTTGTCATCTGCGCGGGCGCCCTGGCGGCCCGCTACGAGGCCCTGGGCGGCCGGGTCATCCGGCGCGGCAAGCCCGATCCGGCGGTCTACGACGCCTGTCTGGCGCGCATGGGCGAGGCCGGACACGGCCGCGTCCTGGTGGTGGGCGACGCCCTGCCCACGGACGTGCGCGGCGCCAAGGCGGCCGGCCTGGACGCCCTGCTTGTCGCGGGGGGCATCCACGCCGAACGCTTCCTGGACGCGACGGGCGCCGTGCGCCCGGAGGCCGTCGCCGCCGCCTGCGCCGAGGAGGGGCTCGACCCTGTCGCCGTCACTGACGCCGTGCGGTGGTGAATCCCAGGAGCCGGAACACCAACGGCGCCCCCAGCACCACCAGGATGATGCGCAGCATGTGGTGCACGGCGACGAAGGCGGGGTCGATGTCCATGGCCAGGCTGATGAGGCTCATTTCCACCAGGCCGCCGGGGGCGAAGGCCAGCATGAGCGCCCCCGCGTCCAGCCCGGTGGCCGCGGCCAGGAGCAGCGACGCCGCGCCCGCCAGGGCCAGCATGAGGGCGGTGGCCAGGAGGCCGCGCCCGGCCGTGACGGCGAGCGCCAGCCGCGACAGGCCGGCGAAGCGCGCCCCCACGGTGGCCCCCATGACGAGCTGCCCCACCAGCACCACCTCGGCGGGCGGCCGCACCATGGTGATGCCCGCCACGTGAAGCGCCCCGAACAGCAGCATGGGCCCGGTGAGCCCCGGCGTGGGCAGGCGCATCAGCCGCCCGGCCAGGATGCCGGCCAC
Source organism: uncultured Rhodospirillales bacterium (assembly GCA_913055885.1). Taxonomy (GTDB): domain Bacteria; phylum Pseudomonadota; class Alphaproteobacteria; order Rhodospirillales; family CAJXLG01; genus CAJXLG01. Next base: position 5,868 of record CAJXLG010000073.1, on the reverse strand, counting down.
GGCCGCCGCCACGAGCACCGCCAGCCCGGCCGGCCGCAGGTCGGCGACACTGCCCATGACGCGCGTGGCGCTGGCGCCGTCGTAGGCGGACAGGAGCTGGTAGCCCACCGGAATGGTAAGCACCACGAAGACGATGCGCAGGACGTGGACGAGGGAGATGATGCGTTCGTCGCCGCCCATGGCGCGGCCGGTGAGGATCATGGCGGTGAGGCCGCCGGGCGCCGCGGCGAAATAGGCCGTCACCGGGTCCATGCCGGCGACGCGCCGGAAGGCGGCGTAGACGAGGGCCGTGGCGGCCACCGTATAGACGGCCATGCCGGCAAGGCTGGCGGCCCAGTGCGGCGCCTCGTGGACCAGGGCGGGGGTGAAGCTGCCGCCGATCATCAGGCCGAGCAGGGGCACCACGGCCTGGCGCAGGGGCTCGGGCGGTACCAGGGGCGCCCCCGCCAGCGCGGCACCGGCGGTGGCGCACACGGCGCCCAGCATCCACGGCAACGGCGCGCCCAGCCACGTGAACAGACCGCCGCCCAGTGCCCCCACGGCAAGGGTGAGCCCCCAGCCCGCGAGGGTCCGTCCGCCGGGGAGCCGTGCCGCCGCCGTCATCAGGGCTGGAACTGCTCCTTGAGGATGCGTTCCTCCAGGTTGTGTTCCGGATCGAACAGCAGGCAGACGCTGGTGTCCTGGTCCTCGTGGACGGCCACGCGGCACACGTCGCGCACCTCGGTGAAGTCGGCGGTGGCGCTCACGGGACGCTTGTCGGCCTCGATGACGTGGAAATGCACCTGCGCCCGGTGCGGCAACAGGGCGCCGCGCCAGCGGCGGGGGCGAAAGGGGCTGATGGGGGTAAGGGCCAGGAGCTCCGCCCCGATGGGCAGGATGGGGCCGTAGGCGGAGAGGTTGTAGGCCGTGCTGCCGGCGGGGGTGGCCACCAGGATGCCGTCGCACGCCAGCTCCGACAGCCGGTCCACGCCGTCCACCTCGATGCCGATCTTGGCGGTCTGCCGGCTCTCGCGGAAGAGCGACACCTCGTTGATGGCGAGGGCGTTGTGTTCCGCGCCGTCCAGGGTCCGGGCGGTCATGCGCAGGGGGTGCAGGTGGACGAGCTCGGCGTTGCGCACCCGCTCCAGCAGGCCGGCCTCGGCATAGGCGTTCATGAGGAAGCCGACGCTGCCCAGGTTCATGCCGTAGATGGGCACGCCGCGCCCCAGGTAGCGGTGCAGGGTCTCCAGCATGAAGCCGTCGCCGCCCAGGGCCACGATGGCGTCGGCCTTTTCCGGCGCGTCGGCCACATGGCCGTACTGCGCCAGCAACTGGTCGCGGGCGTCGCGGGCGACGGGATGCTCGGAGGCGACGAAGGCGAGGCTGTTCACTTCCCCGGGCGGCCGGGGCGGGACCGGGTTCGGCTGGTGTTCCTGGATCATGAGGCTCCGGTTCGGCTGGCTGACGGGCGCCGGTGTAACACTAAGGTTGCCCCCGGCGCGGCGGGTAGGCCATGTTAGGCGCCATTGCCGAGGGACTCAACGGGAAGCCCATGATGCCAACGCCTGCCGCGCGCCGGCCCTTTCTGCTGGGGGCGGGTCCCCTGGCGGCGGCGGTCGGGCTGGCCGCCTGCCAGACGCAGCCCGTGACCACCGCCGACGAGGCGCCGTCGGACGGCGGCGGCGCCGGGGCGTCCCTGCCCACCTTTCAGAAAGGCGACCGCCTCGTCTACGACGCGCCCGACCATACCCGCAGGGTCACGTCGGTCCTCGCCGACCGGGTGCAATGGAACATCCCCGACGCCGGGAGCATGGTGACGCCACGCAATCCCTTCGTGCCGCCCCTGCGCTGGTCGGGCGGCGGCGGCAACAGCGGCAGCCAGTCCGTTGAGGGCGATCCCGACGCCCTTTTCCCGCTCAAGGTGGGCCGTTCCGTGCGCTTCACCACCAGCGGCAAGAACCGCAAAAGCGGCAAGCAGTGGACCCTGGACTGGCAATGCGAGGCGACGAAGCGCCACCGGCTCTCCGTGCCGGCGGGGTCGTTCAACACCGTCCGCGTTGTGTGCGACAACCGCATGATGACGCAGACCTACGACTACGCACCCGCCATCGGCTACTGGGTGCGCAAGCGCCAGGAGCGCCAGGGCCGTGACCCGCGCACCATCGAGCTGGTGGATTTCAAGCGCGGCGACATGACGGCGGCCAAATGGGCCAAAAAGAAGGCGGAGGAAGGCACCTCTCCGTCGGCGCAGCTCAAGGAGGCCGCGGCCACCCGGGCTGCCCTGGAGGAGGCCAGCAAGGCCGAGGGCGATTCCGGTGAAAAGGCGGCCCTGGAGAAGCTCACCAGCCGCCTGGAAAGCCTCATCAACCGCCTGGAAAAGGCCGTGCGCCGGGCCGGCGGCGATCCCGACGACGCCCACGCGGCGGCCGCCGCCGAGCAGGACGGGGCCGGACAGGACGACGGCTCCCCCAGGAATCTGTCGGAGACGAAGAAGACCGGAAGCAGCGGGACGGACAAGCCGGCCGTCACGGAAGAAGCGCGCGCCCGGCGTGAGGCCTTCAGTGCGCCGTCTTTCGCCGCCACCCCCGGCTCCGGCGACGGCAGCGGCGACAGCGGCGGAACCGACATGGGCGGCGGCCAGTACCGGGCGGAGCCCGGCAGCGGCGACGGGCCGCCCGTGGGCGTCCAGCTCGGGGCCTTCAAGACCCGTGCCGACGCGCGCGCCGCCTGGAACGGGCTGCAGCAGAAACACCCCGACCTGCTCGCCCGCCTGGACCTCGCCATCAGCAAGGTGGACATCCCCATGAAGGGGACCTTCTTCCGGGTGGTGGCGGGCCCCATCAAGAGCAACAGCGCCGCCAAGCGGCTGTGCGGCACCATCACGGACCGCGGCGGCAACTGCCTCGTTTCCACGTTCAACAAACAGGACTGAGCCCCGGGAGGCCCCATTGACCACCACGCCCGACGCCCAGGCCCTCATCACCGCGTTCGCCGCTTCGCGCGACCAGGTCCCCGCGGACAGCGTGCGCACGGCCGTCGCCAACTGGTCCACCGTGGGCCCCGAGCTGGTCCAGACGGTGGCCGACTACGCCGACGGGCGCGACGGCTCGCAGCGCGCGGCGGAGGCGCTTCTGCCCATCATCCACGCCGCGGCGGAGGCCCGCGACACCACGGCCTTCGCCCCCGTGTGCCGGCTGGTCTCCCTGCCCGTGGACCAGATCGGGCCGCTCCTGGGCGGCGCCCTCATGGACACCCTGGGGGCCATCCTCACCGCCACGTGGAACGGCGACACCACGCCCCTGGAGACCCTCCTGCAGAGCCGCGAGGCGGCGGACCTGGCGCAGGGATCGGCCATGGCGGCGCTGGCGTGGCTCACCGTCACGAACCATGTGCCGGAGGCGCGGACGCGCGACATCCTGGGCGCGCTGCCCGACGCCCTGCCGCCGCAGGAGGGCGACGAGGTGCGCTGGGCGGCGTGGGCGGACACCATTTCCGCCCTGGGCCTGACGAGCCTGGAGGACACGGCGGCGGAGGTCCTGCTGTCGGGCGTGTTCGACCGGGACGCCGTGGACGTGGAGGCCTTCCAGGCGGACCTCGCCGACGCCGCCGCCAACGCCGACGCGGTCCGCCAGGAGATCGCCCGGTCCCACCTGCAGCCGCTGAACGATGCCGTGCAGGCGCTCACCGATCTGCGCGAGCAGGAGGAACAGGCCCGGGACGAGGCGCAGGAAGGCGACCCCGGCGTGGGGGCCGCTTCGGCGCCGGAGGCGGAGGCCCCGTCCGCGCCGGAACCGCACACCAACCCCTACCGCGACGTGGGCCGCAACGATCCCTGCCCGTGCGGCAGCGGCCACAAGTTCAAGAAGTGCTGCGCGGCCGCCTGAAGCGCAAGTTCTCCGTCGTGTCGAGGGGCTTCGCCATAAGCGAAGCCCCTCAACACGACGGGGTACGCGACTTGCCCGCCCCTACCCCCCGGTCACGCGCATGGCGCGGCCGGCGGCGGCCTCGTTGAACCGGTGGCCGCGCGGCCTGAGGCCCATGGCGTCCCGGATCTTCTGCTCCAGCGCGGCATCGTCGGCGTGCTCGCGCAGGGGGGCACGCAGGTCCACGTGGTTGTCGCGGCCCAGGCAGAGGTAGAGCTGGCCGGTGCAGGTGACGCGCACGCGGTTGCAGCCGGCGCAGAAGTGTTCCGACATGGGGGTGATGAAGCCGAGCCGCCGTCCCGTCTCGGCGACGCGGGTATAGCGCGCCGGCCCGCCGGTGCGCTCGGGGGTATCCACGAGGGTCCAGTGTTCGGCCAGGCGGCGGCGCACGTCGCTCAGGGGAACGTAACCGTCGCCCGAGACGCCCTCGGTGGCGCCCTCGCCCATGGGCATGGCCTCGATGAGGGTGAGATCGAAGCCGCGTTCGCCGCACCAGCCCACGAGTTCCGGGATCTCGTGGTCGTTGCCGCCCTTGAGGACGACGGTGTTCACCTTCACGGCCAGCCCGGCCCGGCGCGCGGCGTCGAGGCCGTCCAGCACGCGCTGATGGCTGTCGCGGCGGGTGAGCTGGCGGAAGCGTTCGGGGTCGAGGCTGTCCAGGGAGACGTTGACGCGGCGCACCCCGGCGGCGGCGAGGCTTTCCGCGTGACGGGCGAGCTGGGTGCCATTGGTGGTGAGCGTCACCTCGTCCAGGCTTTCCTCGGCCACGTGGCGGCCCAGGCCGTGGACAAGGCTCACCACGTTGCGCCGGGCGAGGGGTTCGCCGCCGGTGAGCCGGACGCGGCGCACGCCCAGCCGGATGAAAACGCCCGCCAGGCGCTCCAGCTCCTCCAGCGTCAGCACTTCCGTCTTGGGCAGGAAGTCCGGTGTCTCGTCCATGCAGTAGGCGCACCGGAGGTCGCAGCGATCCGTGACCGAAAGGCGCAGATAGGTCACGGACCGGCCGAAAGCGTCCATCATGGGCCCGTCCTCGCTCGCCGGCGTGGGCGTGGATATGGCGTTCTTCCCTCCGGACCGGCCCGCGAACGGGACCGTACCCCTGTCTGCCCCGGCGGCATTATGCACGGCTGAACATAGCGAACGCAAGCACGGCGGAAGGCCGCCGGTGCGGGTGTGCCTTGTGCGCCCGGCGTCACCCACCTATGGTGATGCCGCTTCCGCACTACGGAGCAAGAACGTTGCATGGCCTCGCCGGAAAACCCTCATGACAAGCTGTTCCGGGCCCTTCTGGACGATCCGGCGCGGGCGCGCGCGCTGCTGCGCGACCACCTGCCGGAAGCCGTTGTGGCGGAACTGGCCGACGCGCCGCCGGAGCCCGTGGAAGGCACCTTTATCGACCAGGCCCTTCGGGGCAGCCAGAGCGACCGGCTGTTCCGGGTCGCCCTCAAGGACGGCGACGACGCCTACATCTACACCCTGCTGGAACACAAAAGCACGCCGGACCCGCGCACCCCGGTTCAGATCCTGGGCTATCTCGCCCGCATCTGGGACCGCTTCCTGGCGGAAACGGAAGGCGCGCCGGAGCGCCTCCCGGCCATCCTGCCCATGGTGATCTACCACGGGCGGGCGCCGTGGACCGTTCCCACGTCGGTGATGGAGTGGATCGCGGCCCCGCCGGCGATCCGGGACCAGCTCCGGGACCTGCGCTACGTCCTGCGCGATCTCGGCCCCATGGACGACACGGCGCTTGCCCGCGACCGGGCCGTCCGGGCGGCGCTCACGGCCCTGAAGCACGCCGGCGACAAAGGGGTGCCGCTACGGGTCGTGGTGCGCTTGTTCCAAGAGCTGCCCGACGGTACCCTTCTGGAACAGCAGGTCTTTGAATATGTTGAGGCGCACCCGGTTTCCTGAGACACGCGATTCTGGAAGGATCGGATCAGGAGCCGGAGGAAGCGATGCGAAGCGA
>CAJXLG010000072.1 GCA_913055885.1 uncultured Rhodospirillales bacterium | reverse complement strand
CAGGCCTTCCAGAACGACAATTTCGAGGCCGCCGCGGAAGCCTGGCGCGAGGCGGCCAAGGGGGGCGAGGGCGGCCCGGGGGACGCCGCCGCCCAGTACGGCCTGGGGTTTCTCTACCAGAAAGGCAGGGGCGTCGAGCAGAACAAGGCGGAAGCCGCCAAGTGGTACCGCAAGGCGGTGGCGCAGGGGCACGCCGATGCCATGTTCGCCCTGGGGCGGCTCTACGAGAAGGGCGAGGGCGTGCCCGAGAACCATTTCCGCGCCCGCGAGCTGTACGAACAGGCCTCGGCCATCCAGCCGCATGCCGAGGCCGAATACGCCCTGGGGCGCCTTTACTTCAAGGGGCTGGGGGTGCCGCAGAGCTACGGCGATGCCATCACGTGGTATTACAAGGCGGCGCGCCACGGCCATCCGGCCGCCAAGCACATCATGGGGGACATGTACAAGGCGGGATGGGGCGTCTCCAAGAGCTTCGAAGAGGCATGGGTCTGGTACAAGCTGGCGGAACAGCACGATCTCGGGATCATCCGGCGCTACAACAAGGAATTCAATCCCGCCAAGGCGCGCCGCGAGCTGGAGGAAAAGATGAACAAGTTCGAGGTCGAGGACGCCCGCGAGCTTCTGGAGCGGCGCGAACACGAGGTGCCGGGCCCGTCGGCATTCCCGTAAGCACCTGGACAAGACGGCGGCGATGGTCTAGAGATGACGAAAACGGCCCGTGGTGACGCTGCCGGGGCCCAATAATGGTGTGCCGTGGCCGGACGGGACAGCCCCCGGCCCGAACGCGAGGAGGAGAGAGGTTATCATGACGACGGCGAAAACCCTTCTGGGCCTCCTGATCGCAGTGGTGGGCCTTGCGGTCTATCTTGCCAGCTTCATTTTCGAGGTGCCCGTCCTGTTCTGGGTGGCGCTCGTGCTCACGCCCATCATGCTGATCATCCTGGTGATCCTCACCGGCGGCGGCGGCGGCCAGCAGGGGGTCGAGGTGTGACCGCGCTCCGCCGCGCTTTCCGGTGAACAGTCGGCCCGGCCCGTTGCGGCCGGGCCATTGCACGTGGGGCCCAGGGTTCAGTTATTGGACTCAGCAATATCCTGACTCAGTGTGCCCAGGGTCTTGAACGTCACCTTGAGCATAACGGTCGTGCTGGGCTCCACGTCGCGGTTGCGTGTATAAGAGCGATCATAGGACAGGTCGGCCGCGAAGCATTCGTCCTCGTAGCCGATCCTGGCGCCGTCGGAGATCATGCCCACGGGGTCGTTGAAGCGCCGGCGGGCGTGGCCCGCCACGGACCAGTGTGGGGTAACCTGGACCCCGGCCTTCACGGTTCCCTCTTCGCGGTCCTGGAGGGCGGCGACCCCGGAGTCGGCCGCCACCCACAGGTAATCCAGGTTGAAGGTGAAGGGGCCGGGCGTGGCGTTGAGATCGATGGTCTGCTGACGCGGCGTCAGGTCGTCCTTGGCCAGCCGGAAGCGGTAGGCGAGCCTGTACCAGGTATCCGGCCGGGCGTGGACGGTGCCGACGATGTCGGACACCTGATCGTGCAGGCCCGATCCGGCCGGAAACGGGCTGGATTCCTGAAACCGGTAGCTCTGGCCCAGCAGGACCTCGGTGGCGCCGCCGCCGGCCCCGTAGACGCCCCAGCGCACGCCGTAGTCCACCCGCTGTCCCGGTTCCACCCGGTCGCGGCCGGCGAACCGGGAACGGGCGAAGAGGGTGTCGGCGGCGAACTCGAAGTCCGTGCTGTCCTCGTTGGGGATCTTCCCCGGATTGCCGCCATTGGGGGCCGCGTGCACGGCGACGATGGGTTCCAGTACCTGGCTGAAGCCGTCATGGGGGCGGGTCATGGGATAGCGCCAGCTCAGGGTGGTGCGGGGGAAAAGGCGGCCCGTGGTCCCGCTCCAGTCCGGCCGGCGGGCGGTGAGGCGGTGGTCCCGGGTGCCATAGACATCGCCCTGAAGGGTTGCCGAGAGGTTCCACAAAGAGCCGTTGGGGCTGGTATAGGGCAGGTGCCAGCCCACCCGGTTGGACAGCCTGGCCGTGTCGCGGCCCTCGTTGCGGCTGATGCTGTAGGCGTTGCCGCGGTAGGTCCAGTAGCTGCCGTGCGGACCGCGCCGGAAAACGCGGTCATAGGTGAGGACCGGACCGACCAGGGGCACGGTATCGTCGTCCACGCCGCCCCGCAGGCTCTGGAAGTCGTAGGCCTTGGCGGCAGCGTAGTTGAGACCCCGGAAGCCCTCGGCGTAGGCCTCGCTGCGCAGCCGCGAGGGCGAGCCGAAATCGTAGCGCGCCAGGAAGGTGTCGTCGCTTGCCCGGTGCAGGCGGCCCCCCCACCGCCACGTGGGTGTCTGGTGCACGTCGAGCCGGGCATCGATGGCCCCGCGGCCGCGTTTTTCCCCGGTGGCGGAATCCGCGGCGGCCTCCCGCGTTCCCATGCCGCGCAGGAAGAGGGAGCCGTTGCCGAACCGCTGCCGGTAGCTGGTGTCCAGGAGAAGCTGGTTTCGTTTGGCGAACCAGGTTGGATCCACCGTGAGATCCTTGTCCCGGTCGATGGCCCAGAAGAAACCCTGCTTATAGAAGAAGCCGAAATCCGTCTTGGTCCCGAACGACGGGGTCAGAAGGCCCGTCTGACGTTCCGCCTCATCTGTGGGATGGGAAAGATAGGGGGTATAGAGGACGGGAATGCCCCCCATCTGAAGGGTCACGTCGCGATGGCTCATGCGTTTCGCCTTGGCGTCGCGGGTGACGCTTTCCGAGCGCAGGCGCCACAGGACGGGCCTGTCCGGGTCCTCCCGGCAGGGCTCGCAGGGGGAGTAGGTCACCTTCTTGAGATGGGTGACGGGGGCCACCAGCCGCCCCGAGGCGGCGGTCATGCGGCTGTCGTCGGACAGGAGCAGGCGGATGGCGCGCGCCGCGCCGCGCTTGAAGTCCTCGCGTAGCCGGAAGAACTCGGCGAAATAGACGTTGCCGTCCGGGTCCAGGAGGCTGACGTTGCCGATGGCCGTGACCATCTTCTCGTCGCGATTGTATTTGATGCGGTCGGCGCGCAGGATGTAGCCGCCGCGGGCGATCTCCACGTCGCCGCGCGCCGTGACGGTGTTGCGCTCGCGGTTGTGGGTCACGCTGTCCGCCTGGATGAGGGCGGGCTGGTCGCTGTTGCCCGTGTCGGGCTGCGGCACGGCGCGCGCCGGCCCGGCGGGCAGGCCGGCGGCGAGCAGGCCGGCGACGAACGCGGGAACGGCGAAACGGCGCGGCATGGGCGGGCGCGACTCTTCCTGACGTGGTTCGTGCGGCGGGGATGCTATACGGCAAAAGTCCCGGCGGCAACGGCCGACGCGGCGATAAAGCGGCGCCCCGGGGCCAATCGCCCCCTTGTCCCCAGGCGCGTGGGCCCTATACTCGGTCCCTCGCACGCGACACCGTGACAACCCGACCACCGCACGGGGGACGAACCAGGCATGACGGGCGACGTCAAAAAGGTGGTGCTGGCCTATTCGGGCGGGCTGGACACCTCCATCATCCTGCGCTGGCTGCAGGAGGAATACCGCTGCGAGGTGGTGACCTTCTCCGCCGACGTGGGCCAGGGCGAGGAGCTTTCGGAGGCCCGCAGGAAGGCGGAGCTTCTGGGCATCCGGCAGATCTACGTGGAGGACCTGCGCGAGGAATTCGTGCGGGATTATGTCTTCCCCATGTTCCGCGCCAACGCCGTGTACGAGGGCACCTACCTGCTGGGCACCTCCATCGCCCGGCCGCTCATCGCCAAGCGCCAGGTGGAGATCGCCCGCGAGACGGGCGCCGATGCCGTGGCCCACGGCGCCACGGGCAAGGGCAACGACCAGGTGCGCTTCGAGCTGGGGTATTACGGCTGCGAACCGGGCATCCGGGTCATCGCGCCGTGGCGCGAATGGGACCTGACGTCGCGCGAAAGGCTCATGAACTACGCCGAGAAGCACCAGATCCCCGTGCCCAAGGGCAAGGAGGGCGAGGCGCCCTACTCCATGGACGCCAACCTCCTGCACATTTCCTACGAGGGCAAGGCCCTCGAGGATCCGTGGCAGGAGCCCGACGACGGCATGTTCCACCTCACCGTGGCGCCGGAGCAGGCTCCCGACCAGCCGGAGTATGTCACGGTGGATTACGAGGGCGGCGATCCGGTGGCGGTCAACGGCGAGCGCCTGTCGCCCGCCGACCTCCTGGACCGGCTCAACCGCATTGCCGGCCGCCACGGCATCGGCCGCGTGGACATCGTGGAGAACCGCTTCGTCGGCATGAAGTCGCGCGGCGTCTACGAAACCCCGGGCGGCACCGTGCTGCTGCACGCCCACCGGGCGGTGGAAAGCCTTGCCCTGGACCGGGGGGCGGCCCACCTCAAGGACGAGCTCATGCCGCGCTACGCGGAACTCATCTACAACGGCTTCTGGTTCGCGCCGGAGCGGTACGCCCTCCAGGCACTCATCGACGAGACCCAGAAGCCCGTCACGGGAACGGCGCGCCTGAAACTCTACAAGGGCGGCGTCACGGTGGTGGGGCGGCAATCGCCCAACAGCCTGTACGACGAGGCTCTCGCCACCTTCGAGGAAGGCGCGGACTACGACCAGCGCGACGCCGCCGGCTTCATCCGGCTGAACGCGCTCCGTCTGCGCCTCGGAAAAAGCAACCAGTAACCGCAAGGCAAGGGAGTAACGGATGACGGATGCGAACTACGCCGTCGCCGGCATCGGCAACGCCATCGTGGACGTGGTGGCGCACGCCGAGGACGACTTCATCCAGAAGCACGGCCTGGAAAAGGGCGGCATGATGCTCATTGATGCCGACCAGGCCGACCAGCTCTATGACGAGATGGGCTCCAGCATCGAGTCCTCGGGCGGCTCCGCCGCCAACACCATGGCCTGCCTGTCCTCCTATGGCGGCAGCGGCCTGTTCGTGGGCAAGGTGCGCGACGACCAGCTGGGCCGCATCTTCCGTCACGACATGAAGGGCATCGGCATCGATTTCCACACGCCGGCCGCCGAGGAGGGCCCCTCCACGGCGCGCTGCCTGGTGCTGGTGACGCCGGACGCCGAGCGCACCATGAACACCTACCTGGGCGCCTGCATCGGCCTGACGCCCGACGACGTGAAGGCGGACGAGATCGCCGGCGCCCAGGTGACCTACCTGGAGGGCTATCTGTGGGACCCGCCGCAGGCCAAGGAGGCCTTCCTCAAGGCGTCCAAGATCGCCCACGACAACGGCCGCCAGGTGGCGCTTTCCCTGTCCGACCGCTTCTGCGTGGACCGCCACCGGGATGAGTTCCTGGATCTCGTCGAGAACCACGTGGACATCCTTTTCGCCAACGAGGACGAGATCAAGGGCCTGTACAACGTCGATACCTTCGACGACGCCTTCCAGCACATCCGCGGCCATCTCCAGGTGGCGGCGCTGACGCGCGGCGGCAAGGGCTCCGTGGTGGTAACGCCGGAAGAGACCCACATCGTGGACGCCGAGGCCATCAGCCGCGTGGTGGACACCACGGGCGCCGGCGACGCCTTCGCCGGCGGCTTCCTGCACGGCTACACCCGGGGCAAGGACATGTCCACCTGCGCCCGCCTGGGCGGCCTGGCCGCGGCGGAGGTCATCAGCCACTTCGGCGCCCGGCCGGAGACGCCGCTGAGCCAGATCGCCCGCGAGAACGGGCTGGACTAGGCCGCCGGGATGCGCGGGGGCACGGACGGCGTCCTGGGCGAGCCGCCCCACCGCTCGTGGGGGCGCGCCCTGCGCGACGCCGTCCGGCCCCCGGTCCTGCGGATGCTCTTCCTGGGCTTTTCCGCCGGCCTTCCCCTCCTGCTCATCTTTTCGACCCTCTCCGTGTGGCTGCGCGAGGCGGGGGTGGACCGGGCGGCGGTCACCTTCTTCTCGTGGGCGTCGCTGGGCTATTCCTTCAAGTTCGTCTGGGCGCCGCTGGTGGACCGGCTGCCCGTGCCGGGGCTGACCCGGTTCCTGGGGCGGCGACGCGGCTGGCTGCTGGTCGCCCAACTCGCCCTGGCGTTCGCCATGCTGTGGACGGCCGCCTTCGACCCCGTGCACCACCTGGCGCTCACCGGGCTGGGGGCGGTATTCATCGGCTTTTCCGCCGCCACCCAGGACATCTGCATCGACGCCTACCGCATCGAATCGGCCGAGGCCGATCTCCAGTCCATGATGTCGGCCACCTACATCGCCGGCTACCGCGTGGGCATGCTGGTGGCCGGGGCGGGCGGGCTGTGGCTGGCCGACGTGTGGGGCGGGGCGGACGGCTACACCTACGCTGCGTGGGCCGGGGTGTACCGCGTCATGGCCGGCATGATGCTGGTGGGGATTCTTACCACCCTGGTCATCCCCGAGCCGGCGATGGGGGGTCGCACGGACAGTGAATTCAAGGCCACCAGCGATTACGTGCGCTTCCTCGTGCTGTTCGCCCTGGCGGCCGTCACCTTCGCGGGAAGCTTCGCCTACGCGCCGCAGGTGACGAACGCCGTGGAAACGGCCATCACCCCCGTTTTCGGTGGGCCGCTGGCGGGATTCCTGGCGGGCGCGCTGCGCTTCGCGGCGGCGGTGGCGGCGGCCGTGGTGGTGGGGCTTGTCCTGGTCCAGGCGGGCCTGACCCGGCCCGGCCACGTGAACGAGACCTACGTCGCCCCCATCGCCGACTTCCTCAAGCGCTATGGTGGCCTTGCCGTGCTGGTACTGGCGCTCATCGGCAGCTACCGCATCGCCGACGTGGTCATGGGCGCCGTGGCCAACGTCTTCTATGTGGACCTGGGCTTCACCAAGAGCCAGATCGCCGCCTACAGCAAGGTGTGGGGCCTGCTGTCCACCATTGCCGGCGGCTTCGTCGGCGGCGTCTTCGCCCTGCGCTTCGGGGTGATGAAGGCGCTCTTCACGGGCGCCGTGCTGGCGGCGGCGAGCAACGTGCTCTTCGCCGGCCTGGCGGAGGTGGGCAAGGACGTGCCCTTCCTCATCGTCGCCATCGTCGCCGACAACGCCAGCGCCGGCCTGGCCTCGGCGGCCTTCGTGGCCTATCTGTCCAGCCTCACCAGCGTGTCCTTCACGGCCATGCAGTACGCCCTGTTCAGCTCCCTGATGACCCTGTTCCCCAAGGTGCTGGCGGGCTATTCGGGAACCTTCGTGGACGCCGTGGGCTACGCGCCCTTCTTCCTGGGCACGGCGGCGCTGGGCCTGCCCGTGCTGGCCCTCATCCTGCTCGCCGCCCGCTACGCGCCGCCCAAGGCGGCGTGAGGGCGGGAGGCCCGGACCGCCGCCCACGGGCGGGCCAGGGGCGGCGGTTCGTGGGGCCGGCCTTCCGCGTCACGCCGGGTGCGGCAGCCGACCGGCCCCCGTTGCCTCAATAGACGACCGCCCGGGCTCCCCGACCGTTTCGCGTCATGGGTGGACGATCCCCGGCAGGACTTTCCCCACCCGTTTGGCGCGGACAACCATCGCGTATGAAAATCGTCTTTCGATGCCATGCATGAGGGCATGGCACCTCAAGACGACGATTATATAGTGAATCTCTTTAATGGGCAGTCATCCTGAGGTGCTCCGCCGAAGGCGGAGCCTCGAAGGATGAGACCACCCGACGGGTGTTTGAGAAAAACGGGGAAAGTCCTGATCCCCGGCTCTTTACGGGGCCCGTGTCTCAGTGAAAGTCGCACACGGGGTGGAGGCTGGTGCCCCCCATGTAGAGGACGTGGGCCCGGGCCCGGTCGTAGGTCTTCCGGCAGCTCGCGCCGGCGGTGACATTGCCCTTCATGGCGACTTCCGTGGCGGTGCCGGGCACCATCACACACGCCCGATTCCCCTGCAGGACGTCCCCGGTCTCCTTGTATTCGGGGTTGCCGTTCGTTTGATAAGAGACCTCCAGGCGGGCGATGTAGATTCCCTCGTTCTTGAGGCACAACTGAACATCGTGTCCGGCGGCCGCCGGCGCGGGGCGGATCGCGGCGGCCGCCGCGAGCGCGGCCAGGGCGCAAACGGCCAGGGGAGAACGGAAAAGACGACGGTTTTTCATGAGCCGACACCTCGTTGCGCGGGTTGAACAAGCACGCCGGGCCCGTCACTGAAACGACCCCCGACGCCGCCCCCGACCCTTCCGGCCGGGCGCGGTGGCGGCGCCCCCGAGCACCGAGAATGCATATTTCCCCTCTAAATTCAACGACACTGTGTACCGGCGCGCCGCCGCGGTGGCGTGTCATGGGCGTTTTTCTTTTCCCGGCCGGCCCGACGCGGCACACTGCCTGCGCGATGCTCGACGTGCCCACCACCACCGGGGCCGCCTTCCTGCTGGGCCTCTTGAGCGCGGCGTCCCTGCCCCTGGGGACGCTGACGGCGGCGGCGTGGCAGCCCGGCGAGCGCGTGCTGGCCGGGCTCATGGCCTTCGGCGGCGGCGCCCTGCTGGCGGCCATCACCGTGGAGCTGGTGGCACCGCGTCTTGCCGGCGGCGAGGGTGTGGCAGTGACGGCCGGCGGCCTTACGGGTGGCCTGTTCTTCGCCGGCCTCAACCACCTCGTCAACAGCCGCGGCGGCTTCCTGCGCAAGGCCTCCACGGTCATCGCCCATGTCCGGGGCCGCCGCAATCGCCGCTTCCGGCGGCTGCAGGACGTGCTCCACACCCTCCCGGTGTTCCGCGACCTGGCCCCGGCGCACCGCGAGGCCCTGGCGGGCGAGATGACGGTGTACGCCGCCCAGCCCGGCGAGGCCCTGTTCAGCCCGGGCGACGCGCCGGACCGGCTGTTCGTCGTGGACGAGGGCGCGGTGACGGTGCGCCGGCCCGACACGGAAGCTCACACATGCACGGCCGACGCGGCCATGGGCGTGCGCGCCTTCCTGGCCGGCACGCCGCATGCCGGCAGCGCGGTGGCGGAAACGGCCGCCCAGCTCTGGGTGTTGCCGCGCGGCGCCTTCGAGCGCCTGACGGCCCAGACGCCCGCCCTGGCGGAGGCGGTGGCGCGGGACCTCCAGGGCGACACCATGCGGCGCTACCTGCGCGACTGCCACGGCCTGGACGACGCCGCCATCACCACGTGGCAGCGCCGCGCCGCCGACAGCGTGCGCGCCGGCGACACGGTGCCCCAGGCCGTGCCCCTGCACCAGGCGCTGGAGGACTTCCTGGAAGTGGCGGACCACGTGGGCCGCTTCCCGGTCTTCCGCGACCTGCCCGGGCACGAGCTGGAGGCGGTGGCCTCGAGGCTCACCAGGCGCACCTTCCGGCGCGGCGAGACCCTCTTCCACCAGGGGCGGCCCGCGGATCACCTCTACATCGTGGACCACGGGGAGGTGACCCTCGTGGACCCCACCCAGGACACGGGCGACGAGCCGCCCCGGACCATCCGCGACCGCGAGGCGTTCGGCGGCCTCTCCTTCCTCACCGGGGCGCGCCACTCGGTCAGCGCCGTGGCCACGGACACCACCACGGTGTGGATGCTGTCCCGCGACGCCTTCGACACCCTCGTGGCCCGCTTCCCCGCCCTGGACGACCGGGTGAAGGCCTTCCTCCAGCGGGAGCAGATCACGGACTACCTGCGCACGCGCAATGGCTTCGACGCCAACCGGGCGTCCCGGTGGGTGGGCCGGGCGGTGCGACGGCTGGAAAGCGGCGGCGCCATCCCGAGCGTGCCCGAGGCGGGGGCCGCCCTGGCGCGCCCGGCCGGGGTGCCGGTGGCCATCTGGCTGGGCATGACCCTGGACGCCGTGCCCGAATCGCTCGTCATCGGCGCCACCCTGGGCGGGCACGGCGTGGGCGCCGCCCTCATCGGCGGCCTGTTCCTGTCCAACTATCCCGAGGCCCTGTCGTCGTCCGCCGGCATGCGCGAACAGGGCATGGGCCTCGGCCGGGTGCTCTTCCTGTGGACGGCCCTCATGGTGCTGACGGGCGCGGGCGCCGCGACGGGGCATCTTTTCTTCGCCGACCTGGGGCCCACGGCCCTGGCCTTCGTCCAGGGCACGGCGGCGGGCGCCATCCTCACCATGATCGCGGAGACCATGCTGCCCGAGGCCTATTTCCGCGGCGGCCAGGGCATCGGCCTGGCCACGCTGCTGGGCTTCCTGGCGGCCGTGCTCCTGAAAGCCGGCGGCTGATCCTCACGCTTCGGAATCGCTGTCCGGCTTGGCGGCCGCGGCGGCCCCCGCCACGGGGTCGTCCTCCGGGCCGTAGGGCCGCGCCATGGCGGCGGGATCGGTGAGGCGGTCGAAGGTGGCGCCGTCCAGAAGCCCCATGGCGAGGCAGGCGTCGCGCAGGGTGACCTCCTCCTCCAGGGCGAAGTGGGCGGCCCGCGCCGCGGCGTCGTAGCCCACCACGGGCACCAGGGCGGTCACCAGCATCAGCGAGTTGTCCAGGTGCTGCTCGATGCGGCGGCGATCGGCGTCCAGGCCGGCCAGGGCGTAACGGCGGAAGCTGTCGCACGCGTCGGCCAGCAGCTCCGCCGATTCGAGGACACTGGCGGCGATCACCGGCTTGAACACGGAAAGCTCCAGGTTGCCCTGGCTGCCGGCAAAACCGGCCGCGGCGTCGTGGCCCATGACGCGGGTGCACACCTGCATCAGGGCCTCGCACTGAGTGGGATTCACCTTGCCCGGCATGATGGAGGAGCCGGGCTCGTTGGCGGGAAGCTGCAATTCGCCCAGGCCGCAGCGCGGCCCCGAGGCCAGCCAGCGCACGTCGTTGGCCATCTTGAACAGCGCCTGCGCCGCATCGCGCAGGGCGCCCGACAGGCGCACCAGGCTGTCGTGCGAGGCGATGCGGGCGAAGCGGTCGTCCGCCAGGGTGAAGGGGATGTCCAGGAGCGCGCCCAGCCGGGCGGCGGCGGCGGGGCCGAAGCCCGGTGGCGCGTTGAGTCCCGTGCCCACGGCGGTGCCGCCCAGGGGGACGGGATACAGCTCCGGCAGGGCGTCGGCCACGGCGCGCTTGCCGGCGGCCACCTGGCCGGCCCAGCCGCCGATCTCGTCGCCCAGGGTCAGGGGGACGGCGTCCTGCAGGTGGGTGCGGCCGATCTTGGTGACGTCGTCGAAGACGCGCGCCTTGGCGCGCAGGCAATCCTCCAGCGCGCCCAAAGACGGCATGAGCCGCCGCCGCACAAGGCGCGCCGCCGCCACCTGCATGGCCGTGGGGAAGGTGTCGTTGGACGACTGGGAGCGGTTGACGTGGTCATTGGGATGGACGGGGTCGCGGCTGCCCGGCTCGCCGCCGGCCATCTCGATGGCCCGGTTGGCCACCACCTCGTTGACGTTCATGTTGGTCTGGGTGCCGCTGCCGCTCACCCAGACGGTCAGGGGAAAATGATCGTCCAGCCGGCCGTCGGCCACCTCCTCGGCGGCGGCGACGATGAGGTCGCGGCGTTCCTCGTCCAGGCCGCCCAGGTCGTGGTTGGCCAGCGCCGCCGCCTGCTTGATGATCCCGTAGGCGCGCACCAGGGCGACCGGCATGCGCTGGCCGCCGATGGCGAAATGGTGGCGGGCGCGCTCCGTCTGGGCGCCCCAGTAGCGGTCCGCCGGCACCTCCAGGGTGCCCAGGCTGTCGCTTTCACGGCGCGTCGCCGGTGCCGCCCCGTTGTTCATGGCGTCCCCCTGTCGCAACGTTGGCGGGCCCCACTGTACACCACCTTGGGCGGTGCTTCACCCCCCGGCGGACTCCTCCGCCGCCGGGGCAAAGGTCAGGGCGATGCCGTTGATGCAGTAACGCAGGCCCGTGGGCGGCGGGCCGTCGTCGAAAACGTGGCCCAGGTGGCCGTGGCACCCGGCGCACAGCACTTCCGTGCGCCGCGAGGCCGGGCCGTGGTCGGGGCGGGGGGGGACGGCGTCCGGCCGGGCGG
>CAJXLG010000071.1 GCA_913055885.1 uncultured Rhodospirillales bacterium | reverse complement strand
CCCGCGTGCGGCCCGTCCTCGATACCACACCGGGCGACGGCCGCCCCGACGCCATCGCCGGCCGCGCCCTGCTCGCCCTGGACCGCCCCGCCGAGGCCGAGCCCCGCCTCGCCCGCGCCACGGCCTACGCGCCGGAAGACCCGGAAGGCTGGGAAGCCCTGGCGCGCGCCCGCCTCGCCCTGGACGCCACGGAGGGCGCCATGCAGGCGGCGGGCGCGTGGGTCGCCCTGGACCCCGACACCCCCGCGGCCCACACCCTGCTGGCCCATGCCGCCCGGGCCCACGGCGACACGGCCATGGCCGACGCCGCCGCCCGCGCCGCGCTGGCGCGCGATGCGGACAGCGTGGCGGCGCCGGAACCCCCCTCCGGGGATGGCACGGTTTGACGCCTGCCGCCGGGAACGCTTGTCAGGGGGCCAGGCTTTCCAGGCGGGTCAGCCACCTGTCGAAACGAGGGCACCGCTGGCGCAGTGTCGGGAGGCCCGCCCGCCGCACCACTTCGACCCCGTCGTGGATTTCATGGTAATTGCGAAGGTGATTCTTGAGCCGCTTCTTGGGCGCCGTGTTTTCCCCGTCGTTGATTTTTTCGGGGGCGAGTCCGGCAATGGACTCCACCAGACGTGTCACGGCCTGTTGCTGCTCGTCGAAGAGGTCGTAGAGCGGTGCCGGTAATTGCTCACCCCCCTGCGCTATTGGGCGGCAGCGGGTAGGACGGAACGGCCGGCCAGGACAGTCTTGATGGCGTCGAAGGCGGAGAGGCCGTGTAGGCGGCCGGTATCCACGATGGAGCGGGTGGCGGCATAGAACTGGGCGCCCCAGGTGGCCCGGAAGCCGTTGGTCACCTTCCGGAAGATCACGGCCGGGCGCAGATACCGCTCCGAGGCATTATTGGTGTACGGTACGGCCCGGTCCGTGACGAACACGAACAGATGGGCGCGCACGTTCACGACCTGACGGCGCAGTTTCTCGCCCGCCTTGGTGTCCGGGCGTTGGGCCAGGAGCCGATCCAGGCGCTTTTCCAGGTCTCGGGCGTGTTTCTTCAAGGTGCTGTCCTTCAGCCGATCCCGCCTTCGGCCGATGGCGATGGCCCGCAGGAGAAGCCAGCGCATGGGCGGGGCCAGCACGGTGTCGCCGGCATCCATGGCGTACTGCACGTCCCGCTGAAGGTGAGCGAGGCAGACCTGCCAGCGGGTGCCATGGCCACGCTGGGCGGAAAAGCGATCCGACACCCAGACGTCGGGGACATGGCCGCCAAGCACCTCGTTGACCACGGCCTTCGCCCGGCTCGGGGCGATGTGATGGACCACGACGCTGGCCGAGCAGAACAGCCATTGCCACCAGGTCCGGCCCTGCACCCGGGCGCTGGTCTCGTCCGAACCGATGACATTGGACTGGCGAAGATCGCCGAGAAGGGCCGCCGTTTCGGCCGTGAACACCGGCTCGGCGCGGGCGAGCATGTTGGCGATGGCGCCCTCGCTGATGGACAGCCCGAACAGGTCATTCAAGACCACCACCAGCCGCTCGTAGCTGATGGCGTGCAGGGTATGCAGGTAGATCACCATGGCCTGCACCGTCTTGCCGAACGGCGAGCCGGGTTCCAGCCCTTCCGGCGGCGTGCCCTCGAAGGTCCCGCCACAGCACGGGCAATCGGCCTGGTACTGGCGCACCCGGGTCACGTCCGGTTTTACCGGCGGAAGCTCGATGCGGTCGTAAACCGCCTTCAGCTTCTGGTGATCGGCGTCCACATGGCCGCCGCAGTTCGGGCAGCTGTCGGCCGGGATTTCCGTGATCCGATCCGGGTCGGGATGCAGGGCGCGGGTATTGCCGGTGCCGCCTTTGCCCTTCTTGCCCTTCTTCGCGGCCGAACGGTTGGCCTTCTGCCCCCGAGAAGGCGGCGTTGACGAGTTACGTGGCGTCTTCGGCGGCTGGTCCAGCTTCGCCTCAAGCTCGGCCACCCGCGCCTCAAGGCGCTGAACCAAGTCCACAAGCGTTTCCTTGTCCAGCCGAAGCAGCTCATCGCGATTCATGCCATCGTAGAATCACATAGCCGCCCAGGCGTCAAGGTTGCTCAAACCATATCCCCCCGGTGAGCAGTTACCGGTGCCGTATCGGCCAGCACCAACGCCTCGAATTCATACTGTTGTAAATACGGGATAAAACGGCCCCGGGCTTCGTCCGCGACATCATCGGCCAGGGCTGCTTCAAGGTCGTCCGGGCTGGCTGACGCGCGGGCATTTCTCATGCCGGGAAAATCTTCGGGGAGCTTGTAAAAATCCAGAACGGTGGTAAATCGGGCATCGTCCTTGTCCTCCTGACGCATCCAGCGCACCAGGGCGTCCCTTACGGGATGGTATCGCACAACACCGCCCTTGAATCTCCGGCTGTTGGCCCTGGCCGTGTTGGGGACGAGTTGTATCCCGCTAACATAAATACCATTGTCTGCCAGATGCGGCGCCAATATTTCCTGAACAAAGGTTTCCTCGGTTTCCCCCTCGACCAGGACGTTGAGCCGGGTCATGCCGCCCTTCCCCCCGGGCGGCCGCCAAGAACGTTCATGGTCCAAAGATCGCCCAGGCTGTAGGCTTCCAGCCACTCGCTCAGATCATCGGGGGCCAATCGCTGGAAGCGACTCTCGCGCCCGTGGCGTTCCGAGACGATGACGTCCTCGGCGGCGAACTCGTCGAGGAACGCCGTGGACTGGGTGGCCAGGAGCACCTGTCGTTCCTGCGCCACGGTGCGTATCAACTCCCCCACCACGGCAACGGCGTAGGGATGCAGCCCCAGTTCCGGCTCGTCCACGATGATCATGGGCGGCATGGTCTCGGCCGGCTGGCGGAACAGCGTGATGAGGGCCATGGCGCGCAACGTCCCGTCGGAGGCCTGATGCGCCGCGAAGACCTCGTCGCTGCCCTGCTCCCGCCATTTCAACATGACGCGGTCATTTTCGGGTTCCAGGACGAAATCATCGAAAAAGGGCGCCACGCGCCGGATGGTGGAAACGATCCGGCGATAGACCGCCGGCTCGTTCTCCCGCAGGCGCAACAGGAATGGCGCCAGATTGGCGGCATCGTGTTTGAGGTAGCGATTGTCCGAGACACTCCAGAGCTGCTTGATGCGCGCCTGATCCGAGGTGTCGTGGAATTGATAAACGGCCAGCCCGCGCATCAGGGCATGGATGGTGGCGACGGTTTTGCGGCCGTGTTCCTGCCGCGCCGTGTCCTCGCTCAGCGCCGGCGCGTGGTGGCCGCCCGATCCCAGGGTGATCCACGGAGGCTCACTGTCCCGATTACGAGCCCGGAAACGGCACTGTTCCTCGAGGAAGACGAGGCGATCGCCGGCGGCATGCGCCAGCCGGAAGGCATAGTCGTTGCTGCCCCGCCCGGTTTCCACCGTCAGATGCGCCGACAGGAAAGGGGTTTGCTTCGGCCCGTCGTGAAGCAGGGCGCTGGCACCACCGCTCAGACCGACAAACTGCCCCAGTCCGCGGTCGGAACCGAGCATGAATCCGAGCATCCGCAGGAAGCCGATGAGGTTGGATTTGCCGGAGCCGTTGGGCCCGATGAGGACGTTCAGGTCGCCGAAATCCACAGCACTGTCGGCGATGGAACGGAAGCCCCCGAGGTGCAGGCGCGTAAGGCGGCTCTCCATGGCAGTGCTCCCGTTTCGGGTGGCCGTTGGTGCAACGGGAGCACAAAGCCGCGCGCCCACGCAAGCGCCCTCGCCGGGCGGAAACCCTACCCCGCCTTCCCCCCGTCGCCGTTCAGCTCCAGGGTCACCCGCATCAGGCCGGGCTCGTCGGGGACGCGCTCCTGGCGGAAGCCGAGCACCTTGCACAGCTTCAGCATGGGCTCGTTCTCCTCCAGCACGTCGCCGTAGATGCGTTTCGTGCCGCGGCTGCGGGCATAGTCGATGATGCGCCGCATGAGCAGGATGCCCAGCCCCTGGCCGGTCATGTCGCCGCGCACCAGCAGGGCGTACTCGGCCTCCACGTTGTCCGGGTCCGTGGTGATGGAGACCACGCCGTACAGGTCCGTGGTGCCGGGAATGCCCGGGTCCGTGAGGATGAGTGCCATTTCCCGGTTGTAGTCGAGCTGGGTGAACCGGGCCGCCATGACGTGCGACAGGGTCTTCAGGGGCGCGAAGAACCGAAGCCGCACCTCGTCCTCCGACAGCTTGGCGAAGGCGCGCTGGAAGGCGTGTTCGTCCTCGGGCACCACGGGCCGGATGAGGAACTCGTGGCCCTCGTGGCCCACATGGATGCGCTCCTCCAGCTTCTTGGGGTAGGGGCGGATGGCCAGGCGCTCGGAACTCTGGCACTGCGGCGCCTGCACCCGCACGCGGGCGTCCAGGGCCACCACGCCGTAGGCGTCGGCCAGCAGCGGGTTGACGTCCAGCTCCGCCACCTCGGGCAGCTCGGCGGCGATCTGCGCCACCTTGATGAGGGTGAGCTGGATGGCCTCCAGGTTGGCCGCCTCCTGGCCGCGATAGCCCTCGAGCTGGCGGTGGATTCGCGTGCGCGCCATGAGCTCGCCGGCCAGGTGCATGTTGAGGGGCGGCAGGCCCAGGGCCGTGTCGCCCAGCACCTCCACGGCGCCGCCGCCCTGGCCGAAGACGATGACGGGGCCGAACTGGGCGTCCTCCGTCATGCCCACCAGGAGCTCGTAGGCGCCCGGCCGGTGCACCATGGGCTGCACGGAGAAGCCGTCCAGGCGCGCCTCGGCGTTCTGGGCGCGCACGGCCTCCAGCATGTCCTGGGCGGCGCGCTTGGCCGCCGCCGGCCCCTGGACGTTGAGGGCCACGCCGCCGATGTCGCTCTTGTGCGTCAGGTCCGGCGACAGGATCTTGAGCACCACGGGCACGGACATCTCGGCGGCGATGGCCGCCGCCTCCTCCGGCGTGTGCGCCGTGCGCGTGGTCACCACGGGCACCCCGTAGGCGGCCAGCAGGTCCTTGGATTCCGCCTCGGAAAGCCACGTGCGGCCGTCCTCGCGGGCGCGGTCGAGGATGCCGCGGGCGCGCGCCGTGTCCGGCTGGAATTCCTCCGGCACCGACGACGGCGTTTCCATGAGGGCTTCCTGGTTGCGCCGGTAGGTGACGGTGTACATGAAGGCACGCACCGCCTGTTCCGGCGTTTCGTAGGCGGGCACCCCCTGTTCCGTCAGGCGCTGCCGCAGCTCTTCCGTCACCACGTCGCCCACCCAGGCGGTGAGGAGCGTGGGCTTGTCGCGGCCGTGCGGTGCCACCCGGGCGATGGCCTCCGACGTGCCGGCGGCGTCGCCCACGGCGGTGGGGCAGTGCATGGCCAGGATGGCGTCCACATTGCGGTCCTGGGTGAGGGCGGTGATGGCGCGCGAGTAGCGTTCGCCGCCGGCGTCGCCCAGGACGTCCACGGGATTGCCGTGCGACCAGGCGGCGGGAAGCTGCTGGTCCAGGGTCTTCATGGTGTCGTCGGACAGCTCGGCGAGCCGGCCGCCGTGTTCCAGCAGGGTGTCCGTGGCGAGCACGCCGATGCCGCCGCCGTTGGTGAGCACGGCCACGCGGTCGCCCCGGGGCGGGCGCGTCATGGCCAGGATCTCCACCGCCTCGAACAGCTTTTCCAGGCCGTCCACGCGCAGCATGCCGGCGCGCCGGAAGACGGCGTCGTAGACGGCATCGGCCCCGGCCACGGAGCCCGTGTGCGACGCCACGGCCTTGGCCGCCGCGGCGTGACGGCCGCCCTTGACCACGATGACGGGCTTGGAGCGCGCCGCCGCGCGCGCCGCCGACATGAACTTGCGCGGGTTGGTCACCTGCTCGACGTAAAGAAGGATGGCCCGCGTGGTGGCGTCGGTGGCCAGGTAGTCCAGCAGGTCGCCGAAGTCCACGTCGGTCATGTCGCCCAGCGACGCCAGGTGCGAGAAGCCGATGCCGCGCTGGTGCGCCCAGCCGATCACCGAGGTGACGATGGCGCCCGACTGGGTGGCAAAGGCGATGCGCCCCGATTCCGGCGACAGGTGGGCGAAGCTGGCGTTGAGGCCGGCGGGCGGGCTGATGAAGCCCAGGCAGTTGGGGCCCACGACGCGCAGGCGGTGGCGGCCCGCCGCCTCCATGAGTCGGCGCCGGCGCTCGCCGCCCTCGCTGTCCTCGCCGCCCTCGAAGCCGGCCGTGATGACCACGGCGGCGCGCGTGCCGCGCCGGCCCAGCTCCTCGACGCTGTCGGGAATGCTGTCCGGCGGCGTGGCCAGCACGGCGAGGTCGGGGGTCAGCGGCAGGCTTTCCACGTCGGGATAGGCGAGCACGCCCTCGATGGCCTGGTGCTTGGGATTCACCGGCATCACGGGGCCGTCGAACCCGGTGCGGAAGAGGTTGCGGGCCACCGCCGCGCCCACGGAACCGGCGCGCTGGCTGGCCCCGATGAGGGCGATGGAATTGGGCTGGAAAAGGGCGTCCAGGTTGTGGATGCTCATGGTCGGCCTCGCCTCGTAGGCTGTGCTGCGGTGCAGCGTGCGTGCCACCACTATGGGCGCGCGCGCCACGTGGACGCAACAGCAAAAGCCGGCCACCCAACCGCCGCATAACAAAACCGTAACAGGGCCGCCGGAAGGCCGTCGGCGCATTGCCCGCGACAGCCGCCGCCCCCATGTGGTAGGTTGCACCGCAACATGATTCGCGAGAAAGGGTGCCCCGTGTCCCTCGTCAGTCCCGCCCGCACCGATGATCCCTGGGCCGCCGCCCGCGCCGCCCTGGAGGGGCTGCCCGACGGCGGCCTGAACATGGCGTGGGAGGCGGCCGATCGTCACGCCCGCGAGCGGCCGCGGGCCATCGCCGTGCGCTGGACGGCGCCCGACGGCCGGGCCGGCTGTGTCACCTACGGCGCCCTGGCCGAGCGCGCCGCCCGTTTCGCCGGCGCCCTGGAGGCCCTGGGGATCGCGCCCGGAACCAGCGTTTTCGGCCTGCTGGAGCGCGGCCCGGCCCAGGTGACGGCCATCCTGGGCAGCCTGCGCGCGGGCGCCGTCTACGCGCCGCTGTTCCCGGAGTTCGGCCCGGAGCCCCTGCAGACGCGCCTGGCCGGCGGCCGGGCGGCGGCCGTGGTGACCAGCGTTGCCCTGTGGAAGCGCCGGCTGTCGAAGGTCATCGACGGCCTGGACCCGCGCCCCGAGGTGCTGGTGGCGGACGCCGACGGCGACCCGCCCGCCGGGACGCACGACCTGCGGGCGCTCATGGACGCCGCCGAGCCGTGCACCCTGCCCGTGGCCACGGGGCCCGAATCGCCCGCCTTCCTGCAATTCACCAGCGGCACCACGGGCCAGCCCAAGGGCGCCCTGCACGTGCACGAGGCCCTGGTGGCCCAGCACGAAACGGCGCGCTCGGTGCTCGGCCTGACGCCCGATGACGTCTTCTGGTGCACGGCCGACCCGGGCTGGGTGACGGGCCTGGTCTACGGCGTCCTGGCGCCCCTCAGCGTGGGGTGCACGGTGGTGGTGGACACGGGCGACTTCGACGCCCGGCGCTGGCTGCACCTGTTGGGCGAGGAGCGCGTGACCGTCTGGTACACCACGCCCACGGCCGTGCGCCTGCTGCGCCGCGCGGGCGTCGATTTCGTGCGGGGCCACGGCTTCCCCCACCTGCGGCGCATGTTCAGCGTGGGCGAGCCGCTGGACGCCACGGCGGTGCGTTTCGGCGAGGAGGCCTTCGGCCTGCCCTTCCGCGACACCTGGTGGCAGACGGAGACGGGCGCCATCATGATCGCCAACGCCGCCGGGGACATGGTGACGCCCGGCGCCATGGGCCGGCCCGTGCCCGGCATCCATGCCGCCATCGCCCACAAGCGGGATGACGGCGGGCTGGATTTCGTGCACGCGCCGGACACCGTGGGGGACCTGGTGTTGTGGCCCGACTGGCCGTCGCGCTTCCGGGGCTATCTGGATGCGCCCGAGCGCACGACGCGCTGTTTCGCCGACGGCTGGTACATCACCGGCGACCTGGCGCGCCGCGACGCCGAGGGCCGCTTCTGGTTCGTGGGCCGCGCCGACGACGTCATCAAGGCGTCGGGGCACCTGGTGAGCCCCTTCGAGGTGGAGAGCGCCCTGCTGGCGCATCCCGCGGTGGCGGAGGCGGCGGCCACCGGCCGTCCCGACCCGGTGGCGGGCCAGCTCGTCATCGCCCACGTGGCCCTCAATCCCGATTACGCGCCCACGGACGAACAGCGCCGCGCCCTCCTGGCGCACGCCCGCAAGCGCCTGGGGGCGGCCCTCGCCCCGCGCGAGATCCTTTTCCGCGACGCCATGCCCAAGACGCGCTCGGGCAAGATTCAGCGCCGGGTCCTGCAGGCCGAGGATCCGGGTTCAGCCGCCGAGACACCAGCCACACAGGGGTAGGGACCATGGACCAGGAAACCCTCAAGCAGGAAATCCTGAACCAGCTCCGGGAAGCGGCGCCCGACGCCGACCCGGACAGCCTGGAGGCGGACACGCCGTTCCGCGACCAGTTCGAGATGGATTCCGTGGATTTTTTGAATTTCGTGCTGGGGCTGGAGAAGCGCCTGGGCGTTTCCATCCCCGAATACGACTACCCCCAGCTCGCCAGCCTGGAAGGGGCGCGCTACTACCTGACGGAAAAGCTGGGCTGAACCGCCGCCCCGGGGGGACGGCGGTTCCCGCCGCGATGCCGGCCGGGATCAGGACGCGCGGGCGGTCCGCCGGGCCGTCCCGGCGATGGTGCGCTGGTTCTCGTTGGCGGCGCCGTCGCCCCCGTTGATGGGGACCTGTCGCGGCCGCAGGTGATCCGGCAGCTCCCGCACCAGGTAGACGTGCAGAAGGCCGTTCTCCAGCGTGGCGCCCGTCACCCGGATGGCGTCGGCCAGGGCGAAACGGCGCTCGAACGCCCGGCGGGCGATGCCGCGATGCAGGAAGTTCCGTTCGTCCTCGCGGCGGTCGGGCCGGCCGGTGACGATGAGGCTGCGGTCCTCGGTCCGGACGTCCAGCTCCCCTTCCGAGAAACCGGCCACGGCCATCACCACCCGGTAATCATCGTCGTCGTGTTTTTCGATGTTGTACGGCGGATAGGAAACCGTCGCATCGTCCGCGCGCGCCGCGGATTCCAGAAGGCCCGGCAGGTCGTCAAAGCCCACCGCCGAGCGGAACAGCGGACCGAAATCGACTCCACGCATGGCCATATCCTCCCGTGAAGCGACATGGACTGCGGGATCCGTTCTTCCGTGCGGGCCGGACGGCCGCGACCCCGCGCCCGGCGGCCGCGCTCCGGTACCCGATAACACCATATAGGGGTGGGGCGGCCGGGGCGTCAAGCGGACTCCCCGGCTGCCGGGGTGGCGGTCCGCGCCGCCGTGCCGGTGCCCGTGTTTTCCGCGTCGCCGCGCCACAGCACCTCGTACAGGTGCACGGGCTCCTGGAAGCCCTTTAGGGTGACCTCACCCTTGTCGGCGAACCACGCCTGCCGCCCCGTGGCCAGCTCGCGCACCACGTTGGAGGCGAGGATGGTCTCGGGCGGCGCGTCATTGCAGATGCGGCTGGCAAGCTGGACCACCGTGCCGAACAGGTCGTTCTCCTCCTGGATGGGCTCGCCCGCGTTGAGGCCCACGCGCAGGCGCAGCGGCACGTCGGGCGTGGAGTCGTTGTGGCGGACGGCCGCCTGCTGGATGGCCACGGCGGCGTCCACGGCGCGTGCCGCGCCCGGGAAACTCGCCATGATGCCGTCGCCCGTGTGTTTCACTTCCGTGCCGTAATGGCGCTGCAGGGCCTCGCGCACCAGGGCGTTGTGCCGGCGGATGAGGGCCTGGGCGCCGGCGTCGCCCCGGTCCTGGGTGATGTCCGTGGAGCCGACGATGTCCGTGAGCAGGATGGTGACGATGCCGGCCTGCTGGGTGCGGCTGGTGCTGGGGCGCACCCACTCGTCCAGCACCTCGGGCACGGTCTCGTAGGCGTCGGCCGACCCGTCCAGGTATTCCTCCATGGTCGTGCGCCCGCGGCTCACCATGCCCAGGTAGCGGGGTTCCAGGAGGTATTCCGGATAGTGGGCGCAGAAGGAGCGTGCCAGATCGGGCCGCGCGCCGAAGAGTTCCGCCGATTCCCGCACCAGGATGCCGATGTCCTCTTCGGGAAGCTCCTTGGTCTCGCCCAGCTTCTCGGCGGCGCCCGCCAGGAAAAGATTGAGGCCGAAGCGGGTGTAGGCGTCGAGCTTGGGATGCTCCTGCTTGAGCCGCGAGATCATGTCGCCCAGAAAGCGCATGAGCGTCATGCGCGCCGGCTCGTACTCGTCCGACGCGGGGGTGGGCATGGTCTCGCTCTGCGCCGCCCGGGTCTCCGGATCGGCCGACACCACCGCCTCGTCGGCCTGCGCCGGGGCTTCCGTCGCCTCTTCCTGTTGCGCGGCGCCATCCCCGGCTTCGCCGGCCTGCTGCTGGTCCTGCTGCTGCGCCGTTTCCGCCTTGTCCTTTTCCGCCGCCTTTTCCTGCTTGTCCCCGGTGCCGTCGTCCGCCTGCTGTTGCTGCCGCCTGCCGCTTTCCTTTTCCGGCTGGGCCGTCTGGTCGGCGGCGGCTTCCGCGGGGGACCGGGGCTCTTCCGGCGCGGGCGCCGGCGGCTCGGCCGCCGCCTCGTTGTCGGCCGTCTCCGCCGCCCATTCGGCGTGCGTGCTGTCGGCGGAGGTGCCGCGAGCGCGGCCGCGGCCCGGCGTGGCGGGGGGCCTGTTGCCGGTCCTGCCCGGCTGCGGGCCGCCCGTGGGCATCTGGGGGATGAGCCTGAGAAGCGCCGTGATCAGGCTCATGAGGAAGAGCAGAACGAAGGTGAGGAAGACGAGGTTGGCGAGCCCCGCTTCGCTTATGGCGAGGCCGAGCCCGCGCGCCTCGCGCAGGGCGATGGCCATGGCGAAGGCAACCAGGCCGGCGATGCCCAGGCTGCCGGCCACGGCGAGCAACAGCTTCCCCACCCAGGTGGCCGCGGCCTGGCTCCCCTGGCGGTCGGCGCGCGCGCCGTCGCGGCCGGACCGCGCGTGAAGCTCCGGCTCGCCCCGCGCGGCCGCCGACAGGGCGGGTTCCGTCGCGGCACGCTCCTGCGCCGCGCGCTTTTCGCGCGAGGCCTCGGTTTCCAGCGGCGGGATACGGCGGCGGGCGTTCTTCGCCCGCGACAGGACGACGATCTCCACGTCGCGGTTGCGGGCCGGGTAATAGCTCTGACGCAGAACGCGGATGGCCAGGGTGTCGCCCTGGTCGTAGGCGACACGGGCCTGGTTGACGGCGTCCTCGCGCTCGTCACTGGCGTAACGACCGGCCACCACCCAGTCATCGCGACTGGCGCTGAAAAGGTAGACTTCGTAGGTGGTGAATACCGTGTCGTCCCGCATCGCGCGCCGTCTTCGCGCCGTCAGGGCCGCCGTCGGCGGCCTTTACGAGACTGTAGCAGGCGGGACCCGGCGGGGAAAGACGCGCGCCCGGCCGGCACGGCCGGGCGCGTCGGGGGCGCGGGCCGGGCGCGGCTCAGCCGCCGGCCTTGAGGCCGAACTGCTCGTAGCGGCGGTTGAACTTGGCGAGCTGACCGCCGCTGTCCACCAGCCGCTGCACGCCCGTCCACGCGGGATGCGATTTGGAATCGATGTCGAGGCGCAGCACCTCCCCCGCCTCGCCGAAGGTGGAGCGGGTGGTGAACTCGCTGCCGTCGGTCATCTGGATGGTGACTTCGTGGTAGTCGGGATGGATGTCGCTTTTCATGAGTCGCCTCCGCTGCGCGCGGCTGGTCTTTCCGGGAAGGGTGCTTATTCCGCACAGGCCCCGGCCGTGTCAAGGGCTGTCTTGGCAGGACATTCCCCACCTACTTGGCGCGTACAATCACTACGTTTTATTGTCGTCCTTCGAGGCTCTTTTCAGGGAAAAGAGCACCTCAGGACGACGATCATACGGCGAATATGT
>CAJXLG010000070.1 GCA_913055885.1 uncultured Rhodospirillales bacterium | reverse complement strand
GGTGCTCGACCGGTTCGAACGCGCCCTGGAGCGCGGCGCGTGACGCTGCCCGACCGGTGGCGAGCGGTTTTTGCATCCCCCGCTCCTACGCCGACGCCGTGACGGCCTGCCTGCGTGCGGGCCACCCCGTCATCTGCGAAAAGGCCTTGGCTGCCAGCAGGGCCGAAATCCGCGGCATCCAGGCAGAGCAACAGGCGGCAGGCAGTCCCGTGGCAGTGGCCTACAACTACGCCGGGTATCCCCTGCTGCGTGAGCTGCGCCACCGCATCTCGGCCGGCGCCCTGGGATGTCCGCGACAAATCCAACTGGAGATGCCCCAGGACGCCTTCGTCCGTCGCGACGCCTCGGGCCGGCCCGTGCCGCCCCAGACCTGGCGCCTGTGGGACGGGCCGGTGCCCAACGTCTACCTGGACCTTGGGGTGCATCTGCACCACATGGCCTATTTCTTGTTGGGCGAACACCCCGAGGCCACTGTTGCCATGGCCGCCACCCACGGCCATTTCGCCGTGGTGGATACGGTCTCCGCCCTGGTCCGGTTTCCCGGAGGTGCGCAGGGGAGCCTGTGGTTCACCAAGGCAGCGGCGGGGCAGCGCAACGGCCTGCGCGTGCGCGTCTACGGCGACGAGGGCGGAGCGGAGTGGCTGCAGACGGACCCGGAGTCGTTGATCCTGAGCACGGCGGCCGGGCAGCGGCACATCATCGACCGGGGCAGCGATGCGCCGGTCGCCTCGGCATCGCGTTATCAACGCTTCAAGGCGGGGCATCCGGCGGGTTTCCTGGAAGCCTTCGCCAACCTGTACGCGGACCTGCACGGCTGGCTGTCAGGGGATGGCCGGGAAGCGCCGGAAATTGCCGGCCCGGCCGTCGCACGTCCCGGCTTGGCGTTTCTGGAGGCGATGGTAGAATCCAGTCGGACGACCGCCTGGACCCTGGTGGCGGATACGGACGAAGACCGGGCGACAAGGAGGTGAATGGCCGGTGGACAGTGTCGAGAAAACCCTGGTGGCCCTTATCGACAGGCGAGCCCCCCTGCCTGATGGCGCCGACCTTGAGACCTATGACTTTATCGAGCGTGGCCACGTGGATTCCATCAGTCTTGTCCGGTTTGTCATGGAAGTGGAAGAACACTTCGGCATCGACTTGACCGATGACGACGTGGAATCGCCGGCGTTCCGCCGGGTGCGCCCCCTGGCCCGCCTGATCCAGGCCAGGCAGGGAACAAAGGGCTCATGACAAGCGCCGCCGCCCTGGACAATGCAAGCGTTTCGCCGGGAACCGCGCTGGTCATTGTGGGTGACGGCAAGATGGCCCGCATGCTCCTGTCCTTCGTGCGACACGACCACCCGGTGGCCGGTTTCGTTGTCAGCCGGATGCACGACGACCCGGACAACCGGGTCTTCTGCAATCGTCCCGTGGTTCCCTTCGATACCGTGGAGACCGTGTTTCCGCCTGAAACGCACGCCCTTTTCATGGGGATCGGCTTCCGCGACATGAACGCGGCCCGCCGACGCAGGTTCGACGAGGGCCGGGCGAAAGGGTACAGCTTCGCCGGCTATATTCATCCCTCCGTCATGGCGCACGACGGGGTGACGATCGAATCGCCGGCCGTGGTGCTCGACCATGTCTCCGTCCATCCAGGGAGCGCCGTGGGAGCCGGCGCCTTCATCTCCAGTAACGTCAACATCGGGCACGATTGCACCGTGGGGGCCGGCAGCTTCATCAATTCCGGCGTCTGTTTGGGGGGAGCCACGGTTCTCGGTGAGGACTGTTTCCTTGGCATCAACGCCACCGTGGGTGATGGTGTTACCCTGGGCGCGCGCACCTTCGTCGGCGCCAACACCCTCGTGACCCGCGACACGGCCGACGACACCGTATGCTACGCCTCGCCCGGCGAAACAGCGCCCATGGGCAGCACGACCTACATCCGGACGGTACTTGGGCAGGGCGGCTGATGGATCGGCTTATCCGGGAGATCGGCGAACAGGCGGAGCGGCATCCCGAACGGCGCGCTCTGGTGGACGAGGAAGAGGCCGTCGATTACGCCACCCTCACGGCGCGGGCCGCGCGCCTCTCGCACACCCTGACGGAGGCCGGCGTAGCGCCGGGCGACATCATCGCCGTCGTTCTCCCGAACGGCCTGCCCCTCGCCCTGGTCATGCTGGCGGCGGCGGACGCTGGCGCGGTCGTGGCGCCGGTGGCCCCCGGTCTGGCGCCGGAGGCCATGGCACGTGCCTTCGCGGCCAGTGACGCCACCCACCTGGTGGCCGGGGGCCGTTTTCTGGGGGAACTGCCGGATACGGTGCGTGCCTGTTTTCCCGGCATAACGGGCGCCGTCCTGGCGGCCGGCGGCCGGGCGACGGACGCGATCTCTCTCGACACCGGCCTCGCGGCCCGGCCCCAGGGCGCCGCCTTCCAGGGGCGCGGGAGGGACGACGTTCCCTTCATCCTGACCGCCACCTCGGGCTCCACGGGAGCCCCCAAGCCTGTCGTCCTTTCGCGCGCCACAAAGGTGCGACGGGCACGCGCCGCTATCGACCTCTACGCGGTAACAGGGGCGGACGTTACCCTGGCGGCCACCCCGATGTATCATTCCCTGGCCATGCGGCTGGTCTTCCTGCCCCTTCTGGCGGGGGCGACGGGGATCATCGCCCCGCGTTTCACGCCGGCCGAGTTCATCCGGCAGGTGGCGGATCACGGCGTTACCTTCACCATCGCCGTCGCCAGCCAGCTCACCGGCGTCATACGGCACCTTGCCGACACTCCGGAAGATGTTCCCCGCCTCGCCAGCCTGCGCTGTGTCGTGGGGTCCTCGGCACCCATGGAAGCAGGGGACAAGGCATCCTTCCGGGAAAAGGTGCCGGGCGATCTCCACGAATGTTACGGCACGTCGGAACTCGGCGTGGTGAGCAATCTTGCCGTATCGCGCCGGCCGGACAAGATCGCCTCTGTAGGCCTGCCGGATACCGACGTGCGGGTCCGCATCCTGGGGGCCGACGGCGGCGACGTCCCGCGTGGCGAAACAGGGGAGATTATCTGCACAAGCCCCATGATGTTCGATGGCTATTACCGCCAGCCGGAAACCACGCGCGACAGCCTGTGGGAGGGATTCTTCCGGACCGGCGATCTGGGCAGCCTGGATGACGAGGGCTTTCTTTATTGCCACGGCCGCTGCAAGGACGTCATCATCACCGGCGGCATCAACGTCCATCCGGGCGACGTGGAAGCCGTTCTCAAGGCCCACCCGGCCGTCGCCGACTGCGCCGCGTTCGCCCGGCCCGACCCGGTGCTCGGAGAGGTCGTCGCCGCGGCCGTCGTGCCCGTTGAGCCCGACACATTCCATCCGCGCGACCTCCGCCGGCATTGCCTGGACCATCTGGCCGATTTCCAACAGCCCCGGCACTACTGCGTCCTTTCGGCGCTGCCGCGCACGGAACTGGGCAAGGTGGCCCGCCATGAGCTGCCCCGGGTGTGTGGAATCCCGGAATGAAACGCTGCCGGGCGCCCTACCGGGCCCGATGGTTGCGGAAAACGGGATGCTCGGTGAAACACACGGGCATGCGGGCCGATGGCGCGACGGGGGCGGCGGCCCCCGGGTTCACCGGCCGCGCGATGGAGGGTCGGGTGATGGGGCGCACGCGGGCTGGCGTCTCCGCCATCATGGCCTCGGTGGCGGCGATCAGGTCGGCCGTGGAACGCTCAGCTATGGCCATGCCCTCCGGGTCGTATCCCGTTTCCGTGGAAGAGGCCCCGGCCAGAACCCCGGCCGCCTCGGCTTCGGCGTCGGCCAGCCAGCGGCCGTTCACGCGGACCCACTTGCTCAGGCTCATGGCAATGGGGCAGCCGCGCCCGATCCCCAGATTCAGAACGTTCGTGTGGGCCACGGGTACGCCCAGATAATGCGCCAGGCTTGCCGGTCCGGAATCCGTGCCCACCATGAAACGCGCGCCCGCCAGGGCGGTGAGCTGCAAGAGAAGGCTGTCCGGCACGTGGTACAGGGAAACCACCCCCGGCCGGTTGATGGCGGCGGAAAACTCCATGGAGGTATCGCCCAGGATGACGACCTGACCGCCCAGGTCGTCCACGATGTGCTGGATCAGGGTTTCGTAACGATCGACGTGGGCGATGGAACGCGGGTGGGTCGTGTCCGCCAGGCCGCGATAGGAACCGTGCCGGACGTGCAGGCAGACGTACCAGTGGCCGGGGTCCAGCCCGAGGCGTTCCAGCGCCGGCAGCGCCGCTTCCGCCAGGGCGTCCGGAACCTCCAGGGTCTGCTGGTTGTCCAGACCGCTGAGCACGGCTCGATGCGGCTGGAACCGGAAGGGGTCCGGCAGCGGCACCATCCGGTCCAGATTACGCAAGTGCCGGCCGGCCGGGGTGTAGGGCGCCTGATAATAGGCCACCTCGAAAACGGTCAGCGACGGCACGGGGCGGGCCAGGACCAGATGGTCAACGAATGGGGCGAAAAGCAGCAGGGCCGCCTTGATGGGCGTGTCCAGTTCGGCCATCAGGTAGATATTGGCCTCTGGCGCCTGGTACCGGTTCACGGCCAGAGCCTCCAGCGCCATGGCCAGATCGCCCAGGGCCGGCACCTTGACCGGCATCATCCGCGATTCACGCTCCCGGATGGCGGCCTCCCCCGGTTCCGGAATGTCCCGGAAGACCCGTGAGGCCAGTGGCTCCACCGCCCATTCAAAGCCTGGTTCAACGCGATCCGTCCCGGACGCGCCGGGGGCGCGGAAGAAGCGTTCCAGCGCCCGGCCGATCAGAGGCAGGCGGTGGCTCTCCGCGGCCATGCGCGTGATGACGTGGGCCCGCGCCGAGGGCGGCGTGTGCAGCGTCACGTTGAGGGGTGGATTGGTGAGCCGGTTGCGCAGCGCCTGGTCATTGGCCAGGGCCAGCTCGCCGTGCACCCGGCGCATGGCCGTCAGCCAGGCCATCGCCCCCTCGACGGCTTCCAGGTGGTACAGCACGTGCCTCCGGGCGAAAGCATAGGGGGCGTCGGCGGCGGGCCAGGCCTCCACAAGGAGGGGCAGCAGGTGCGCTTCCCAGTCGGGGATGTCGCGGCCCGCCAGGAGGTGCGCGCAAGCCATGACGTCGGCCGCCTCCAGGGCGCCCCCGACCACCGCCTGTTCGACCCGGGCACACGCCGCGGCCGCGCTGTCCCCGTCGGGCACGGCCGCTACCGCCGCCAGGGCGGCGGCGGCAGGGTCCTCTGGGGCGAGGGTCGCCGCCCGGTCGATGGCGTCACGGGCGGCCGGCGCGCCGCCGGGGGCGCCGGCCAGGGCCCGCCCGTGCAGGAGATGCAGGTCCAGCCGTTCCGGTGCCGCTTCGGCAAGCCGGCCGGCCAGGGCTGCGGCCGCGCTGCCCCCGGCATCCGCCACAAGTGTGCGCACGGCATCCACCAGCGCGTCGAAGGTGGGCTCGGTATCGGTCATGCCGTGGCGCCTTCCGTCATACGAAACGGCCGTGTTCGGGGTCCACGTTGAGATATTCCAGCATGGTCAGAATCTTGCGGTGGCTGGCGCACTGATGCCGACAGTGGCGTGACGGATTCACGGCATAGACGCGTCGGCGCAGGGCCTCCGAGAACCAGAGCTCGTGGAAGGGCCGCTCCCGCAAATCACCCAGCCAGCCGTCATCCATGAAGGCCTTGTCCTGGCAGGTGTAGATCTGGCTGTCGCCGCCGATCACCGGGTTGAACTGGATGTTGGGGCAGAAAGTATAGGGGCGCTCGAACCGCTCGTCGAGCTCGTGGTAATGGTCCACCACCGTGAAACCGGGCGCCTGGAGTGCCCGGGCGCGCGCCACTTCGTCATTGACCGTGGGGGCAAGGCGCCGGTGATAGGCGTTGTTCTCGGCGCCGTCCGTGCTCACCACAACGCCGGCCAGCTTGACGTGGTCGCAGCCCGCCGCCTTCAGCTTCTCCACAAGGTCGGCAAGATGGGCGTGGTTGTCCTCGGTGATGATGACGGAAGCGCCCAGTTCGCAGCCGCTCCGCCGGTCGGCGAAGGCGCGCATGTTGTTGAGTACCCGGCTGAAGGCCCCCTCGCGCACGTTCCGCAGCCGTGCATAGCTGGTGTCGTCCCAGCCGTCGATGGAGATGCGAACCCAGGTAGCATGACAGGCCAGGGCCTCGGCGTTGCGGCCTGTCAAGGCGTCGCCGTTTGTCAGACAGCCGATGCGAATGCCGCCGGCCGCCAGGCGCTCGATGACGTCCGGCAGCGGCTTGTAAAGCAGGGGTTCACCACCCCCGGAAAAGGTGACGGCCTGCACGCCGCAGGCAACGAAATCGTCCGCGATTTCCAGCATTTTGTCCCGGGGGATGGCATCCCGGGTGTCCATCGTCTCGCCGAGGGTCAGATTGCTTACCCGGTAGGCGCAGTACCAGCAGTCGTGATTGCATCGGTTGATGGGCTTGATGCGGACGTGCACGGGGGCCGCCAGACGCCCCGCGGCAATGGCCCGCAGGCGGTCCGGGTAGTGGGCGAACTTGAGGGCGCTGTAAACCGTCGTGCCGGCCACCGTGTGCTCCTTCAGGCCCGTTCCGCCA
Organism: uncultured Rhodospirillales bacterium; assembly: GCA_913055885.1. Lineage (GTDB taxonomy): Bacteria > Pseudomonadota > Alphaproteobacteria > Rhodospirillales > CAJXLG01 > CAJXLG01. Next base: position 5,407 of record CAJXLG010000070.1, on the reverse strand, counting down.
GCTCCCGCCGCACGGCCCCGGCGATCCCCTCCGCCGTCAGGCCGAGGCGTTCCAGCAGCCCTTCCTGGTTGCCGTAGTTCTCCACGAAGCGGTGCGGCAGGCCGAGTCTTTTAAGGGGTGGCCCACCCGTCAGCGTCTCCAGCACCGCGGTGCCCAGGCCGCCGTTCACCACATGCTCTTCAACCGTCACCAGCAGGCGGGTGTGTCGCGCATGGTCCGCCAGGGTGGCCGTATCCAGGGGCTTGACGGTGGGGCAGTGGACGATGCCGGCGGTGATGCCGTCGGCCTCAAGGATTTCCGCCGCCTCCAGCGCGCGCTGGAGCATCACGCCCGTGGTCACCAGGCACACGTCGCCGGGATCGCCGTAGGGCACGGCGGGGCCGATGGCGGCCGGCACCTCGTCGCGCGTCACCAGCCGGTCGCCGCCCTTGGCAAGCCGGATGTACAGGGGGCCCGGGTGGTCCACGGTGGCCGGCATGAGCCGGGCCATCTCGTTGGCGTCGGCGGGGGCCAGGACGGTCATGTTGGGAAGCGCCCGCATCAGGGCCAGGTCCTCGATGGCGCAGTGCGTGGGGCCCAGGGGCGCATAGACCAGGCCGCCGCCGTTGGCCACCAGGCGCACCGGCGCATCGTGCAGGCAGGCGTCCAGGGCCGTCTGTTCCAGGCAGCGCCGCGTCAGGAAGGTGGCGATGGTGTTGACGTAGGGCACGAAGCCTTCCAGCGCCATGCCCGCCGCCGTGCCCACCACGTTCTGCTCGGCGACGCCCTCCATGAAGAACCGTTCCGGCATTTCTTCACGCATGGCGTCCAGGGTGCCCGGCCCCAGGTCGGAACCGATGAACACCACCCGCTCGTCCGCCCGCGCCAGGCGGTGGATGGCATCGAGGCAGGTGCGGCGCATCACGTCCCTCCCAGGGCGGCCAGCATGGCCGCCCGCTGTTCGTCGGAAAAGCGCGCCTTGTGATGCCACGTCGGGTCGTTCTCCGCATCGGGCAGGCCGCGGCCCTTGATGGTATGGGCCACGAGGGCCGAAGGACGGCCGGCCGTGAAGGGCACGCCGCCCAGGGCGCTTTCCAGCGCGGCCACGTCGTGGCCGTCCACCTCGGCGACAGCGAACCCGAAGCTCTCCAGCTTGGCCGCCAGCGGCTCCAGCGGCTGAACCGCGTCCACCGGCCCGTAGGACTGGATGTGGTTGTAATCGATGAGCAGGGTCAGGTTCTCCAGGCCGTCGCGGCCGGCGGCCATGGCCGCTTCCCACATGCTGCCCTCGTCCATTTCGCCGTCGCCGGCCATCACGAACACCCGCCACGCCGCGCCGCGCAGCCGCGCCGCGCGCGCCATGCCCAGCCCGATGGGCAGGCCGTGGCCCAGTGCGCCGGTGGAGGCCTCCACGCCCGGGATGGGGCCGCGCTCGGGATGGCCGCCCAGGAAGCTGTCCAGGCCGAACGCGTCGTCCAGGGCCTCGACGGAAAAGAACCCCTTTTCCGCCAGCAGCGCGTATTGCGCCAGGCAGCCGTGCCCCTTGCTCAGGATGAAGCGGTCGCGCTCCGGCCAGGCCGGATCGTCGGGCCGGTAGCGCAGGATGCTGTCGTACAGCACGCGCACCATCTCCATGAGGGAAAGGGTGGCGCCCACGTGGCCCCGGTTGGGGCCCAGGATGCCACGCATGGCCAGCCGGCGCAGATACAGCGAGCGTTCGTCCAGGGCGGCCGTGCTCGGGCTGTCAGAGGGCATGGGCGTTGATCCACTCCAGGTCGTGCCGGGCGCGGGCCAGGCGATCGCCACGCGCCGCGTCGTCCACCCGCCGGTCCGGCAGGAACGCGTTCAAGCGTATCATACACCAGGCGAGGCCGAACAACGGCTGGAGTATCGCCAGCCGCCGGGCGAAGGCGTCGCCACCGAAGCGGGCGATGAGCCGTTCCCGCACCCGTTCACGCAACCCGTCGGGCAGGGCCCGGGGATGCCAGGACAGATCGCCTACCAGCTTGGCCGGATCGTCGCGGCCGAAGAACTCGAAATCCAGGAAGATCAGGCCGCCGTCGGGCCGGCGCAGGGCGTTGTGCAGGCCGGCGTCGGAGGGACTCGGCGTGATGGCGTGGACCGCCTCCGGCGCCAGCCCGAGAGTCGCGAAGGCGGCCCGGGCCGCCCGGACGTGGCGCTCGACGGCGGGAGCGACCTCCCGGTCCAGGAAGCGGGCCGCCGCCGGATCGTCCAGGCCGCCGGCGCGCAGGCGGCGCAGCCGCTGGTGCAGATGGTCCGCCACGGTGTCCAGGGTGGGGCAGGCGTCGGCGGCGTCCGGCATGGCAGCGGCCTCCGGCGTTGCCGAAAGGGCATCCAGGGCCTCGACGAAGGCGGCCAGGGCGTCGGCGTCGGCGGCCCCGGCGTCGGTGACGGGGGCGCCATCTTCCAGCGTCATCACCAGGGCGTTGTCCGCGCCGTCGCCCGCCACCAGGCGCGGCGCCGGCAGGTGGTGGCGTTCCAGGAGGCGCAGGGCCGCCGCCTCGCGTTCGGCACGGCGCCCGTCCGGCCGGTGGACCTTGAGGAGCAGGGGGGCGTCCCCTATCCGGAACAGCCGGCTGTTGCCGTCCGCGTCCAGCGGGGCCAGCGGCGCACGCCGGCCCAAAAGGTGTTCGGCAAGGTCGTGCGGGCCCGGGGAGGCCGTCATGCCCCGCCGCCGATGCGCTCGACGCCGCGCCGGGGCGTGCGCAGGTCCGCAGGCTGCATGGTGCGGATGTTGTAGTAGCGCGGGTCCGTCATGGGGTCGGGCACGCGGCCGTCGCGCAGGGCGGCGGCCAGTTCCGCCACGGCGTCCTCGATGGTGTGGGTGGCGGTGAAGCCCCATTCCCGGGCCAGCTTGTCGGCCGATACGTGATACGAGCGGATGTCGTCCGTGGGCCGGGTCTCGATGGCCACGTCGGGGGCCACCTGGCGCCGCACCAGCTCGGCCAGGTGGGCCACGCTGTGGTTCTCGTAGCCGGCGTTGAAGACCCGGCCGTCCACCTCGGCGTCGGGCCGGTCCAGGGCTTCCAGGTAGAGCCGCACCATGTCCTGGATGTGCAGGTTGGGGCGCTTCTGTTCGCCGCCGAACACCGTGATGACGCCGTTGGCGACGGCGTGGGCGGTGAGGATGTTCACCACCACGTCCAGGCGCTGGCGCGGGGCGTAGCCGCACACCGTGGCGGGCCGGATGGTGAGGGTGGTGAAGCCGGGCGCGCGGGCGGCCTCCAGCATGTCCTCGCAGGCCACCTTGTAGCGCGCGTAGTCCGTCAGGGGCTCCAGCGACAGGTCCTCGGTGACGGCGGCATGATCCTTGATACCGTAGACGGAGGACGAGGAGGCGTAGATGAAGCGCCGGACGCCGGCCTCCTTCGCCAGGCGCAGCAGCGGCCCGAATGCGTCGTGGTTGATGGTGCGGCCCAGCTCGGGGTCCAGGTCGAACGACGGATCGTTGGAGACGCACGCCAGGTGGATGACGGCGTCGGTGCCGCGCAGGGCCTCGGCCACGGCGTCGGTGTCGCGGATGTCCCCCTTGAGAAGGCGCAGGCCGGGATGGTCGCGGCAGCCGGGAAAGACGTCCGTGCCGTAGAGGAAGAGATCGAGGACCGTCACGCGGTGCCCCGCCGCCAGCAGGGCGGGCACCAGGGCACTGCCCACATAGCCGGCGCCGCCGGTGACCAGGACGTGCCATGGCGCGGGGGATGTCGATGCGGAATGATCGGTCATGGAAAGCCCTTATGCCGTTGATGGTGACGCGGCCGCTCCCTGCCCTTCCGGCCCCGACACCCCGAGGGCCCGGGCATTAAGGGCAATGCTGTCGCGGATGCGGCCCTGACGGGCCCGCACGGCGGCCAGGGCCCGCAACAGCGACGGCTCCTCGCCGTGCCGGGCGCACGCCGTCTCCGCCACCCGTGCCGCGGCTTCGGTCTGATCGGCTGCCAACAGAGAGGCCACACCGTCCACGGGATCGCCGGGGAAAGTCGCATCCGCGGGACCGGCCGCCCAGGCCGCCCAGGCCGCCCGCTGGCGCGCCGCGTCCACGGCCGCGTCCCCGGGATAATGGGCCGCGGCGCGGTCGAGCAAGGGGAGGGCCTCGGCAGCCGTGCCGTGATCGGCCAGGAGCAGCGCGGCATGGCGCACCACGGCCGCGTCGTCCCCGGCGGCCGCGACAGCGTTACGCGCCGCCGCCACAGCTTTCGCCATGCACCCGTTGGCAGCCGCCAGTTCACTGAGTCGCTTCTGGTGGTGCGGGTCGTCGGGGGCCGTTGTGACGAGGCGGTTGGCCACCGCTTCCGCCGTCTCCGTGTCACCCAGGGCGGCCAGGGCATCGCGCACGGCGGGTGCCGGGGCATCCTCGGCCACCCCCTGGCGCAGGGCGGTGGCGGCTGCGTCGCACCGGTCGCGGTCGTCCTCCGCCTGGCGCGCCAGGTCGTTCAGGGTGGAACCGATGCCGGCGAGGGTCTCGCGGTGCCACGCCGGCGCCCCCGCGGGGTCGGGCGACGGATCCTCGCGGAAATCGATGTCCGCGTGCTCGGCGAGCCATGTCAGGTCGGGGTGGAGCCGCTCTTCCAGCCTCGCCAACGTGGCGGCCGAAAGGCCGTAGCGCTCGCCCGGGATGGTCCGGAAAACGTGCTGGAGGCGCCGGGCCCGCGCCGGATTGCGGGTGCCGCTGTGCGTTTCCGGCTGGCGGCTGTTGAAAGCGCCGGCGATCAAGGCCCCTTCCAGCGAAAGGGTCTCGTTGACCCGTACGGGCGTCAGATCGCGGCGGATGGCACGATCCACCCCCATGGTTCCCAGGAAATCCTGGCAGACGTCGCCGTCGGGCATGGTGTCGCGGTCGAAACGCCGCAGGATCGTCGCCGCGCGGCCGAAGGTTGCGAGAAAAGGCCCGAGGCGCTCGGCCATCCGGGGCAGCGGCGGTTCGAAACACTGGTCCCACCCGCGCGCGCCCTCGGCCACCCCTTGCTGGCTCATGCTCACCGCCAGATGGCGCGGGTCGCGGACGTAGCAGACGACCGTAACGGAAGCGGCGAAATGCGCCAGAAGGTCGGTGAGCGCCGCCATGTCGAGGCCGGCGGCATGGTTGGACAGGAATTCCGAGGACAGGATGAGGCGAGAACAGCCGCTGGCGGCCAGCTCTGTCGTCAAGGCATCGCTCAACACGCGCGTGGCCTCGGCCGCCGCGCGCGCCGTCCCCGCCCCACGCATGCGCAGCCCACGCACCCCGGCGGGATCGTGGAAACAACTGGCGAACAGGCGGAGCTGGTCCGTGTCGGCCCCGTCGAGCGCCGGGTAGAGCAGATCCGCCTCCTGAAGCCGGGCTCGATTGGCCGCCAGCGTCGCCTGCAGGGACGTGGTGCCCGTCTTGGCCATGCCGATGTGCAGGGTACAGTGGTCAGCTCTCATGGGG